>JAGXLR010000050.1 GCA_018334555.1 Desulfobacterales bacterium | reverse complement strand
CGCAGTAGATGCGGTGAAATTGGAAATCCCGGAGGGTTTCAAATTTTTTGATTTAAAAAATGATCCAATATCCTAAAAATAAAATAAAAATTAAATCTTCAAAAAATTGAAACGCTCAATTTAGGTTAAAGATTTCTCGCTACCGCTCGAAATGACAATGCGGACGCTTTTCAGAGTTACTTTCTGTAAAAATGGGACGCCAGCGCAATAAATCGCTTTTTACGAGATCGTCAAGGCCTAATTTTTTAACGGAATTTTATGATATTGTAAATATAATAATAACCGGCCTCAGATCTTTTCGATGATACCGGCCGCAATCAACGGCAGCATGATCTCATGGTGTCCCACGAGGTTGATGCCCCGGCCGTGATTTGCGGTGGGACGGTTAACTACATTGGTCATGGGCCGATAGTGGCGGATGAAATCCATATTAACGCTCGTCAGCTCGGAGACCGGATGGCCCAGGTTGCGTACCAGGCTCACCGCCTTTAGAAAAATTTCGGGCAGGATGACCGCCGAGCCGATGTTGAAATATACCCCTTGGGACAACTCGGCCACAATGGCGGCAAATAGCCGGAAGTCCCGGTGCGTGGCTTTTCCGGCGGCCTCGGGGTCAAAACTCGGATGCATGTGGATGATGTCCGTGCCGATGGCGACATGGATGGTCGCCGGTTTTCCCATTCGCTGGGCTTCGGCAAGAATGCTCTGTTCGGCAAAGGGGAAGCCGTTTTGATTGATGTATCGGCCGACCGCCTCACCAAGGCCGATATCCTCCTCTGCCGCCATCCGGATGGCAGCCCCCAAATGCTCGCAGGTTTCCTTTGCCATACCGAAGCTTCCGTCACCAAGCGCAGCCGTAACATCCTCAGAGGTCCTTCCGGCATAGGCGACCTCAAAATCATGTATGATGCCCGCCCCGTTCATGGCTACGGCGGTAATTATATCCCGCTGTAAAAGGTCGATGATGATGGGGTTCAGCCCCACCTTGATGACATGGGCGCCCATTGCCGCGAGCACCGTCTTGCCGTTTCGACAGGCGTTTGCCACAGCGTCGATAACCGCTTTAAGATCCTTTGCCCCAAGCAATTGCGGGAGCCCGTCAATAAATTCGGCCAGGCCTTCCCCCTTTTTCCATTTACCGGCAAAATGCTCCCGGGAGACCTTGCTTTTTCTATCCGCCAGGGAATAGGTGGTCAAGCCTTCCAGTTTTAACGGTGAAAAATCGTATGTCATGGTCTATATCCTTTTAAGCCGGGCTTAAAAGCGGTCGGAAAAAAGCCTTCGCTCCACTAGATCACAGAGTATATGGATGACGGTAATGTGGGTCTCCTGAATCCGGGCGGTCGAACCCGTCCCGACGCACATCAGGTGATCGCACGCCTCAACCATCCTGCCGCCGGTTTTGCCCGCCAGGCCGATTGTGGTCAGCGCTTCTTTTCGGGCCTCTGCCAAGCCCGCGACGACATTCTTTGAGTTGCCGCTGGTGCTGATCCCCAGGGCAATATCGCCCTTCCTGCCCAAGGCATCGATCTGCTTGGTAAAGACATCATCAAAGCTGAAATCATTGCCGATGCTGGTTAAGACAGAGGTGTCGGTGGTCAGCGCAATGGCGGCCAACGGCGTTCGGTCGATTTCGAAGCGGTTGACGAACTCCGCCGCCATATGCTGGGCGTCGGCTGCACTGCCGCCGTTTCCGAAAACGAGCAGTTTGTGACCGGATGTCAGGCAATCTGCGATACACTCGGCGCATTGAATGATCAAATGGCTGTTGTTTCTGATAAACTCGCTCTTGACCGCAATGCTCGCCTCGAGGGTCTCAAGGATAATATGCTTCATTGATCATCCTGCAGATATTTCGTGGTCTGTTGGATATAGTGGGATGAGTCATAACCCAAATCATGGGCCTTCTGAAATTCATCCAGGGCTTCGGGCAGATGCCTGCGGTTGTAATAAATCCTTGCCAATCGATGCCTGAACAATCCGTTGTCCGGATCGATCTGGCTTGCCCGCTGGCAGAACATCAGCGCAATATCGGCATTCTGTTCCTGGATCTCATAGATGAAGCCCAGCGCTGAAAGGACTTCCGCATCCTCTGAATTGATTTTTAATACATTTTTATATGCATTGACCGCATCGGTGAGTCGGTCCAGGAGGTGGTAGCAGTCCCCCAGCAGTCGAAAGGCGGGGCCTGACTTCGGATTGAGCCGGGTGGCGGTCTCCAGGTATTTTACGGCGGAACGGGGGTCGTCGGTTTCGAGATAGACCCGGCCGGTCTGGAAGGCGAGCTCGTAAACTTCAGGGTCAATACGCGCCGCCTTGTGAAAATATTCCAGCGCAGACGAATATTTTTTTTTCAGCGTATAGATAAAGCCGGTGTTGTAGATCGGCATGACTTCATCCGGCTCGAGCCGCATAGCCGTATTAAACGAGGTGAGGGCCTCATCGAAATTCTCTTTGACGCCGTAGCAGACGCCCAGACTGTTGTGGACATTCACATTTTTCGGGTCCAGCATCAATGCAAGTTTGAACTCCCGTATGGCGCTGTCGATATCTCCGTTTTGGTAATACCGGTCGCCGCTGATATTTAAACTTACGGCATCAAAGGCCGCACGGCTGTCGGGGCCGAAGAATTCGGCGTGCCTAACGGCTTTCTCCGCATTTTCAAGAATCCTTGATTTATCATAGGTGATGGTGGGATATACGGCGACCCCGGCGGTAACTGTTCTGCCGGTTTCTCTGGAGAATGAATCCTTCAGACGATCCACGGCCTCCATACAGGCGGTTTTGTCGGTTTCCGGGAGGAGGACGCCCACTCTGAAATTGTCCATGATCCCCCAAAGCCCGTTTTTTTTTTGGCATAGCCCATCCACATGGCGCATAAGGGCGACCAATGTCTTGTTTGGATCCAAAAGATCGCCCGGGGCATCGACCTGGAACACCAGCGCCCCGAATCGATCGGCCTCGGCGACATGCGCCATGCCTTTTTGGAAAAAATCCGCGTTTTCCAGGATCTCCGGAAATTCGGAATGAATGGTGTCGATAGAGAAATTTTCGGAGGAAACGCCGTCGGGCGCCGGTTCACTGCCGGATTTGGCAAGAAGAAATTGATCCCGGATGTCCTGATTTTCAGTTGGGTTGGTCATGTTCGGCCTCATTTACAATTCCGTTAATGGCTGTGGCTATGATTTTGACCTCATCGGTCTGAACCGTTCGCATATCCATCAATATTTGATCGTCTTCAATCCGAACAATAACCGGCGGGGTATGCTGGCGGAGCCGGTGGCCGAGGGTCTTTGCCGTAAGTCCATCGGCGCGGACGGCCACACACTTGCTGGACAGTTCGAGAAGCGGCAGTGACCCGCCGCCGGCCCGGGATGAGGCTTCAATGGTTTCAATCCGAAGTCGGCCGTTTGAAACAGTTTCCAACATGGCGGTCAGATCCCCGGCCTTTTTATCGATCTCACTGATCGGGGCGGTAATCATCTCCAGGGTGGGAATCTCTTTAATCGCTCGGGCTTCATGCCGGTAGGCGCGAAGCGTGCTTTCAAGGGCGGCAAGGGTGAGTTTGTCGATTCTAAGGGCCCGGGTCAAGGGGTTTTGTTTGATTTGATCGACTATCGGCTTTTTCCCGACGATGATGCCCGCCTGTGGGCCGCCCAGCAGTTTGTCGCCGCTGAATGTGACGATATCGATACCGGCGGCCACGGATTCGCCAACCGTAGGCTCTTTTATCAGTCCATATTTGGAAAAGTCAATAAAGGTCCCGCTGCCCAAATCCTCCATGACCGGAATGTGGTGTTTTTTGCCGACTTCGGCAAGTTCATGCAGGCCAACCGCCTTTGTAAAGCCGAGAATACTGAAATTGCTGGTATGAACTTTTAGCAGAAGGCCGGTATTCTCGGATATGGCCTTTTGATAGTCGTATAGATGGGTTCGGTTGGTGGTGCCGACCTCTTTTAATATGGCCCCGCTCTTTGCCATGACATCGGGAATGCGGAAGGAGCCGCCGATTTCAACCAGCTCGCCCCTGGAGACGATGACTTCCTTGTGTCGGGCGATGGTATCGAGGCTTAAAAGCACGGCGGCGGCATTGTTGTTGACGACCATGGCGGATTCCGCCCCGCTGATCTCACAGATCAGGTCCTCGACAACTGAATACCTCGATCCGCGCTTACCCGAGGAAAGGTCAAACTCCAGATTGCTGTAGCGGCCTGCCACTGTCTGCATTTGCGCCAGGGCATCACCGGAGAGCAGGGAACGGCCGAGGTTGGTATGTACCACAACGCCGGTGGCATTGATCACATGATTCAGGTTCAGACGCATTGCCGATTCAACGGCCGCGTCTACCCTGCGAAGAATGGTCTCCTTGTCTAGAAAGGACGCCTTGAATTGATCGGGGCGAACCAGAATTTCGTTTCGATGGCTGTTGATAACGTAGCGAACGGCGGAGAGGATAACCGTTTTTGGGGTATCGGGGAAGCGCCCCGCTTCATGGATAGCCTCAAGAATGGCGTCAACGCCCGGAAGCCGCCTGAGCAGATCCTGCTGGGCCTCGCTGATGTCGGATTTTTTGGAGTTTGTCATACGCCTCTGTTGACGGTCCCGGAAAAAAGTACGGGTTCAACCACTTCAATATGGGGTTGTTATTGCCATATGGGCTATAATTTCATATCATTTCAGAAAAATAGTTTTCAATAGATTTTTAGGTATTAGGTATTAGGTGTTAGGGATTGGGTATTGGGTATTGGGTGTTGGGTGTTCGGTGTTGGGTGTAAGGTATTTGGGTCTAAGGTGTAAGGTATAAGGCAGCTGGTAACCAAGTGCCTTTCGCCGTTGTCATTCCGAGAAGCGCAAGCGACGAGGAATCTTGTTTGTTAAAGATTTCTCGCTGTCGCTCGAAATGACAATATGTACATTTTTTGGGTTATCCTCAAAAATGCCGTGCCGACGGAATAAATTGCTTTTTACGAAGCCATCAAACTTAAACCGTGAACCGGAGGTTCTTGTGCGTCAGCCCAAAGATTATCTCGTTTTCCCGCTGGATGTGCCGACAATGGCTGCGGCTGCAGACTATGTGAGGCAACTGTCGGCATGCGTCGGCATTTTTAAGGTGGGGCTTGAGCTTTTTGTCCAATGCGGGCCGGAAGTGCTTTCAATGATCCGCGAAAAAAGCGATGCGGCCGTTTTTCTGGATTTGAAGCTCCATGATATACCCGCCACCGTGGGGCGGACCATGGCGCGGCTCGCCGATTATGGCGTGGATTTCGCAACCGTCCATTGCGGCGAGGGCCGGGCGATGCTCGAATCCGCCGTGAAAGGCGGCGGCAGCCGGGTCAGTGTTTTGGGCGTGACGGTGTTGACCAGCGTCTCGGGCAAAGATATCGCAGAAGCCGGATTTCTGCCGGAATATTCGGAAAACGTGTTCCGGCTGGTTCTCGGCCGGGCAAAAGCGGCCCACTCGGCGGGATGTGCGGGCATCGTTTGTTCCGGAAAGGAGGTCGGGGAGATCAAGGCCCATCTGGGAAAAGATTTTGTCGCCGTTACCCCGGGGATCCGCCCGGCCTGGGAGCAAACCGCCGGGGATGACCAGGAGCGCATTGTCACACCGGCTGAGGCAATTGCCGGCGGTTCGGATTATCTGGTCATCGGGCGGCCGATTCGGGATGCCTCGGACCCGGCCGCTGCCGCCCGGCGTATTTGCAACGAAATCGCCGCCGCGCTTACATAGCCGCCAGCCGATACAGGATTATGCCGGCGGTAACCGCCGCTATGAAAAGCGCCACCATCAGCTGGTCGGGCTTGAACTGTTTCAGCATCAAACGGCTATTCCGTGCCGTCCAGTTCAAAGGCGGTGTGCAGGGCCCGAACCGCCAGTTCGGTGTATTTCTCTTCTATTACGCAGGAGATACGGATTTCCGAAGTGCTGATCATCAGTATATTGATGTTTTCCGCCGCCAGGCTGGAGAACATTTTCGATGCCACCCCGGAATGGCTCCGCATGCCGACGCCGATGACCGATACTTTGGCGATATTTTCATCCCCCAGCACTTCTTCGGCCTCGATTTCCTTCGCGGTCTGTTTCGATATATCCAGCGCCGACTGGTAATCGCCTTTTGAGACGGTGAATGTGAGGTCGGTCATATTTCCGGACCGGGTATTTTGAATAATCATATCCACCTGAATGCCGGCGGCGGAGACCGGGTTCAGGATACGGGAGGCGATGCCCGGCGTATCCGGTACTTTGCGCAGCGTGATCCGGGCCTCATTCTTGTTGTGGGTGACGCCGGCGACCACCACCTGTTCCATATTCGCTTCTTCATTGACCACCATGGTACCTTCCTCCTCGTGAAACGATGATCTTACATGAACCGGGACGTTGTATTTTTTGGCGAACTCGACGGATCGGATCTGCAGGACTTTAGCGCCCAGGCTGGCCATTTCGAGCATTTCATCGTAGGAAATCCGGTCGAGTTTTCTGGCCTTGTCGCAGATATTGGGGTCTGCCGTAAAGATACCGTCAACGTCCGTATAGATTTCGCATTTATCCGCTTTAATGGCGGCGGCCACCGCCACCGCCGAGGTGTCTGAGCCCCCTCTGCCCAGCGTGGTGATATCGCCTTTGGCATCCGCCCCCTGAAACCCCGCGACGATAATGATTTTTTTGTCTTTTAGCAGCTCCTTTACCCGGTTCGCGCCGATATCCAGAATCCTGGCCTTGCTGGCCTTATTGTCAGTAAGTATTTCCGCCTGGTATCCTAAAAGGGACTGGGCCTTGTAGCCCATTTCGATGAGCGTCATGGCCATCAGTGCCACCGTTGTCTGCTCGCCGGTGGCCAGCAGGACGTCAAGCTCGCGTTTGTCCGGCGAGGGCGTGATTTGTTCGGCGGTGCCAATGAGCTGATCCGTTACCCCGCTCATGGCGGATAGGATGACGACCACGTCGTTTCCCTGGTCGTAGGTTTTCGCCACCTGCCGGGCCACGTTGCGGATTCGGTCCAGGCTGCCGACCGAGGTGCCGCCGTATTTTTGTACAATGACTCCCATAATTATTCCTCATCAGCATTAAAATTATTTTTAAGATCCCGTATCAAATTCCCCGAAGGGCGTCTATAGAAAAAAAACCGAAATGTTCGGGTAAAATCCCCTGTCATATCAATCGAAGCCGCCATGTCGAAAGAAAGAAGCTCCGGTGGCAGCCGCTCCGCCCATTCAATAACGATCACTCCCCTGCCGGCGGCCAGGTCATCCATCCCGATATCAGTCAGTTCATCTGCGCCGGTGATGCGATAGAGGTCCACATGGAAAAAGGGCAGCCGACCGGGGTATTCGTTTATCAACGTATATGTCGGACTGGTAACCGCGTATCGATCCGGCACGGCCAGACCCCGGGCAAGACCCTGGACAAACACGGTTTTTCCGCAGCCCAGATCGCCGGTTAGTCCGATAGACGCCGGCTCGGCCAGCGCCCTTCCAACCATCGTTCCCAGACGGCGGGTTTCATCCGATGAGGCGGTATGAATACGAATGCTTTGCGTGGTCATTGCGGATAAATCGGATCGGCTTTATTTCGGAGAACCGCTAGGGCCGTTCCTGTTTGGGGATTCGCTGTAAATCATGCGCCGGTAGAATTTCTCCGGTCATGAGATTTTTGATGGTCGTTGGAATCTGTCGCATGACGTCTGAAGCGGTATAGCCGAAGGCGCCCATGGACTCGGAGACCCCATCGGCCGCCGCCCCGTGCAGGAATACGCCGATCTGTGCGGCCTCTTCCGGCGAATAGCCCTGGCTGATAAACCCGCTGATGAGGCCGGTGAGTACATCCCCCATGCCGCCCGATGCCATCCCCGGATTCCCGGTGGGGTTGATGTGGACATGGCCGTCCGGGTGGGCAATGACGGTGCGGGCGCCTTTCAGCACCAGATGGACATTATAGGATTCGGCAAACCTGCGGGCGCAGCCCACACGATCCGCCTGAACCTCCTTGGGAAAGGCCCCGATCAACCGGGCCATTTCCCCTGGATGCGGGGTAAGGATAACCGGCGAACAAGAATTGATCAGAATATCCGGTTCCGTGGCCAGGTTGTTCAACCCGTCCGCATCAACAACAACCGGCACCTGGCTTTCCTGAATCAGACGGTGGACGAGGCGGGCGGTGGCCGGATCCGTACCGATTCCCGGGCCCAGCGCCAGGCAGCGTTTGTCGGAGAGCAGGTCCAGGATCGGATCTGCGGCCTTATCGCTCAGGCCGCCTGCCGCGGTTTCCGGAAGACCAATGGTCATTGGCTCCATCACCTGCGGCTCCAGCACCGGATTCAAATTTTTCGGAATGCCCAAGGTGACCAGCCCGGCGCCGGCCCGCATTGCGGATATGGCGCTCATGGCGGCTGCGCCGGTCTTCCCGGGGGCGCCGGCGACTACCAGGAGGTGGCCGGCGCCGCCCTTGTGCATATCCGATGGCCTGGGGGCTATGCGTTCGCGTATATTCTCGTAATCAAGGAGGTGTTGCCCGGGCGCCGTCTTTTGCGCGATATAGGGCGGAATCCCGATATCCACCACATGCAGCCGGCCCGTATAATCCGCGCCGGGCAGTTGAATATGGCCGATCTTGGGAAATGCAAATGTGGCCGTCATTTTTGCGGCAATGCAGATGCCGCAGGGTTGACCGGTATCCGCATGAAGCCCCGAGGGGATGTCCACGGACAGGACCGGCCGGTTGGCGCTGTTGATAAATTCGATGACGGCTTTAAAATAGCCCTTGACCTCGGAGCTCAGGCCCGTGCCGAGAATGGCGTCCACCCAGATTTGTTTATGGGCCATTTCGGATCGATGCCGGCTGAAGCTTTCCTCATCCGGCAATTCAACGACAGGGACGCCGAGTTTTGCCAGAAGATCAAAATTTTCAGCGGCATGCCCCTGAAGTTTGGCACTGTCTGTCAGCAGGTAGACCTTGACATCGATATGGTGCTGGAACAGATACCGGGCGAGCACGAAACCGTCTCCGCCGTTGTTTCCCCGACCGGCGGCAACGCCCACGCAATAGTGGCGAAGGTCCGGGAAATAGGACATCAATACGCGGGTCGCCCCCCGACCGGCGTTTTCCATCAGTATCCGTGCCGGCAGACCAAAGGATTCAATGGTCTGCCGATCCATTTCACGCATTTCATCTGCTGTTAAGAGGTCCATAAGTCACCCAATCCCCAACTCTTTTATCAGCTCCCGCATTTCCCGCACGGCCTTTTCCATTCCCACCATCGCGGCGCGGGCCACTATGCTGTGGCCGATGCTGAATTCGTCGATTTCGGCTACTCCTTTGAAAGCCTTAATGGTGTTGTAACAGATACCGTGGCCGGCATTGACCCCGAGATCCAATTCGCTGGCGGTTTTTGCCGCCTCAACCGTATCGGCAAACGCTGTTGTTTTTTCAGCCGGCGCTTCGGCGTCGCAGAATCTGCCGGTATGGATTTCAACCATGTCCGCACTCAAGGCCCGGGCCTGGTGAATCTGTTTGGCGTCCGCGTCGATAAAAAGGCTGACCGCAATGGCCTCCCGATGCAGGATTTCAATGGCATTGGCCACCGTATCGGCGTGGGTGACGACATCCAGCCCCCCTTCCGTGGTGACCTCCTCGCGCTTTTCCGGAACCAGGGTGACCAGGTCGGGCCGGACGTCGCCGGCAATCGAAAGCATTTCATCCGTCGCCGCCATCTCGAGGATCAGTTTTGACAGGACCGTTTTTTTCAACAGGTACAGGTCCCGGTCCTGGATGTGGCGGCGATCCCCCCTCAGGTGGACGACGATGCCGTCGGCGCCCCCGAGTTCGGCAAGCACAGCGGCGGCCACGGGGTCGGGATAGTCCGCGCCCCGCGCTTGCCGCAGGGTGGCAATATGATCCACATTAACTGCTAGTCCAGCCATCGTTTATTTCCCTTTACTTAGTGCCCCAGTCCCTTATCTAATTGACAGTTCAACCGAGCGCACCGCTTCCAACAGCTCCTCACTCTTATTCTCCATCTGCTGCGCATCGGCCTCATTGGTTTCATGATCGTATCCAAAAAGATGAAGGATACCATGGATCAGAAGCTCTTTAAACCGATTTTCAATGGTTGTCTCCCCCATCTCTGCCTCCCGGGCGGCGGTATCCATAGATATCACGACATCTCCTAACAGATCCGGGCTGATTTCGGCAAACTCGCCTTCGGCCATTGGAAAGGCGATGACATTGGTCGCCCCCTCTCTATCCAGATACTGTTTATTTAAATCGGCGATGTCAGCGTCGTCAGTGAGCAATACGGAAAGCTCACCCTCAGGACTGCCCAAGGCGTTTAAGAGGGTTTGGGCTACTTCCCGTATCTGTCCCGTTGATATTCTGAACCGATTCTGCCGGTTCTCTATCAATATCGTCATTTTTGGGTTTCGGCGCCTCCGGCAATGGTTTGTCCGGGTATTCCACGCGGTGGTGATAGATACCGTTTAATATCTTATTAAAGCTTCTGGCGATCTTATGAAGATCCGTCAGCGTCAGCGGGCATTCATCCAGCTGGTTGTCGGAAAAGAGTTTATTGATCAGCTGCTGTACAAGCCCCTGGATACGCGACGGCGTGGGGTGCTCAAGGGATCGGGCGGCCGCCTCCACGACGTCAGCCAGCATTACGAGGGCGGTTTCCCGCGTTTGCGGTTTGGGGCCCGGATAACGGAAATTATCAATATTTATCGAGTCGTCTCTTCTTTGTTTCCTGGCTTTCTCATAGAAATAGGTGATCAGGGTGGTGCCGTGATGCTGCTTAATGGCGTCGATGATCTCCTGGCCCAGCTTTTTCTCCCTGGCCAGTTCCACACCGTTTTTGATGTGGGAAATCAAAATCAAGCAGGACATGGAAGGGGCCAGCTTGTTGTGAATATTTTTTCCGTTTTTCTGGTTTTCAATAAAATAGGCGGGGTTTTTTAGTTTTCCGATATCGTGATAGTAGCCACAGACTTTGGCGAGCACCGGATTGGCGCCGATTTCAGTGGCGGCCGCCTCAACCATGGAGCCGACAATAACCGAATGGTGGTAGGTCCCCGGGGCTTCGAGCATCAGGCGCCGAAGCAGCGGTTTGTCCAGGTTGGAGAGCTCGAGCAGCGTGCTGTCGGTGGTATAGCCAAAGGCCATTTCCATCATCGGGGTGACGCCGGCCGTAATAATGCCGGCAATGATTCCGCCGGAGAAGGCGAAGGTCCAGTCCCAGGGCAGTTTAAACCAGGCAAATTCAGCCATATAGATGCCGACAATCGTCGCCAGAAGGATATTGAATGCGCCGAGTTTGGCTCCGGCCATAATAAAGCCCTTATTCTCCTTGCATTCCCGGCTCCAGTAGGCCCCCATGACGCCATTCATAAGGAAATAGAGGCAGAATCCGTAGCTGTTCTCGAAGGCCATGGCGCTTAAAAGCCCCATGACGATGGCAAAGGGAAAGGCAATGGTAAAGCCCAGGAATTGGCATATGGTCATGGCGCCGGCGGCGATCGGAATGCTGTAATAGATCGATTCGACGGTGATAGCCAGCGGGGCCTCCGGGGCGAGCACTTGAGAGAGGGAAACCGAAAGCTGCAGGATCAGCAAAACCAGGACCACGACGAAACCGATGAAAAAGAGGTTCTTGTTCTGATACTGGAGCAGCTCGCGCTGGTGCTTCAGGTGGATAAAATAGGTGATCGTCAACAGCGCCAGTATAATGAGGGCGGTGCCGACGCCCTTTTTCAGAAGCGCCTGCTTATCCCCCTGATCCTTCAGTGCCTGGAGTCTCAACATGTGCGTCGGCGTGATGCGCTCGCCCTCGCGGAGGATCATCTCGCCTTCTTTGATTTTATAAAGGATCGGTTTGATCAGATCAGCGGCCTCTTCCCGCCGTTTTTGGGTTTCACTGCGGTTGAGGGTAACGTTGGGCTGGATCAGCCGCTGGGTAAAATCGACGATCAGGTTCAAAAGAGAGTAATCCAATCCCTCGAGCATCGGTTCCCCAATAATCCGGACCATGGTTTTGGCCTGGTCAACCCCGTAAAAATGCTTCAGGTTATGCACGATGCTTTCCTTATCCGTCCCCAGGGTTTCTAAAACGATGCCCTTGTCGTTTTCTCTCAAAAGGAGATCCTTGTTGGCCACCACGCCGTTGTTCAATATTTGAGAGAGTATCTGGATAATCAGGCCGGATATCTCGGGGGAAAACCCTTCCCTTTGCAGGATGCGATAGGCCCCGTTGTTCACTGTTATGCCTAAAGTCTTTTCGAACTCGGGTTTGAGCTCCCAGATCCGGTTGTGGATGGCCTCCTGCTTGGCCGGGGAGACGCCGCCGTCTTCTGCTTTTGCATTGGTTTCGTATACGCTGCGGGGCAGGCTGAAGGCCTGCTTGATCTGGCGGCTCAGATGCTTATTCAAAGAGCGGTCGTAGTCATAAACGGTCAGAATGGCGGCTTTGGCCTGTTCCCGTCTTTGCCGGGTGGCCTTTTGGTCTTCAATCAGAAACTCTTTTGGCGCCTTGATATTTTTATCCGCGATGTCGCCGATATCGTAGGTCCGGTTGTATATGATCAGTTTTGGGTACAGGATCAGCGTGGCAACCACGGTTACGGCCAGCATGATCGCAACCAAGGGGGCGGTGTCCGCGATGAAACGATTTTTCAGCGAAATATCCGTGCGTTTGGCTGTCATAAGGCATCAACCATTGGTTTCGGAGCTTTTTTTCTCATAGGCATTGATGATCTTTTGGACCAGTTTATGCCGGACGACATCGCGTTTGGAAAAAAAGATAAAACGAATGCCGTCAATGTCAGAGAGGATCTCCTTGGCCTCGATCAGACCGGACGCACGGTTTTTCGGCAGGTCGCTCTGGGTGATATCGCCGGTGATTACCGCTTTTGAGTTGAAGCCGATGCGGGTGAGAAACATTTTCATTTGTTCCGTTGTGGAATTCTGCGCTTCATCGAGAATAACGAAGGAGTCGTTTAGGGTCCGGCCGCGCATAAAGGCGAGCGGGGCCACCTCGATGACGCCCTGCTGCATCAGGCTCGATGCTTTTTCAAAATTCATCATGTCATGCAGGGCATCGTATAACGGTCTTAAATAGGGGTTTACTTTTTCGGCCAGATCACCGGGCAGAAACCCCAGGGCCTCCCCCGCTTCTACGGCGGGTCGGGTTAAAATAATCCGGTCGACCGTTTTTTTTGTCAATGCCGATACCGCCATGGCCATTGCCAGATAGGTCTTACCAGTGCCCGCCGGCCCGATCCCGAAGACAATATCAAAGTTTCGGATCGCGTCGATATAGGTTTTTTGCATCGGACTCTTCGGGGTCACGGTCCGTTTTTTAGACGTCACGTAGACCGCATCCATGAAAATATCCTTGAGGTTGACCGTGTGGTCCCGCGAAAGCGCGTTGGCGGCATAATCGACGTCATTGGGGTATAACGGATACCCCTCCTTGATCAGGCCGTAAAGCTGGTTGAGGATGTTTCCGGCAAGCTCTACCGCAATGGAGTCGCCCCGGATAAATACCGAATTGCCACGGGCCTGTATGCTGACTTCGGCCGCATCGGCGACCCGCTCGAGGTTGCTGTTATGCTGACCGAAAAGCTCCATGGCCAACTGGTTGTCCGGAAATGTGAGTTCGGTTTTTATATCTTCCTGATAAGTGTTCATTATTGGGTATTAGGTATTGGGTATTGGGTATTAGGTATTGGGTTTCAGGTTTAAACAGAAAGCCTGAAGGCTTTCGCTACAGGGCTTCTGTCATAAGGCGGATTAACTCTTTTCAGCAAAAAAGCTGATAACCTATTGAATAAAATATTTTTACCTAAATTGAGCGATTTTCAAGTTTGCCGCAGATACAAGGAAAATGATGTCGAGCTATAGGCACCTATGCGAGACATCATTTGACGCAGTAGATGCGGTGAAATTGGAAATCCCGGAGGGTTTCAAATTTTTTGATTTAAAAAATGATCCAATATCCTAAAAATAAAATAAAAATTAAATCTTCAAAAAATTGAAACGCTCAATTTAGGTTTTATTAATTCAACAGGGTGGACCGGGACCACCACTTTTGATTCATATATCCATTCTGTCATTTATCGAGGAACGCCAGTGACGCGGAATCTTATTTGTTAAAGATTTCTCGCTGCCGCTCGAAATGACAATGGCGCGGATTTTTTTACCAGCCCCAAATTTGACGATCTCGTAAAAAGTCTATTTTAGATGGCAAAGAAAAAAGTTCAAGATCAAGGCGACGCAAATTTCGAGGAATGCAGCGTACATAGGAGTACGTGAAATTCCGAGAAATGCAGCGCAACGCAGATATTGGACTTTTTACGAAGCCATCAAATTTTACTGAGTTAAATTAATATACCTTTTTTTAAAAATTTACTCTAATAACTATACCCAATGAATACAAGAATTTTCTTGACCGCCGGGCATGGCCCCAGTAATTAATACCTCAATTGAGCCCGAAGGGGCATTAAATTGATTAAAAATCGTTCCTACTGTCATTTCGAGCGTCAGCGAGAAATCTTTTATTTGAAGATTCCTCGTCACTTTCGTTTCTCGGAATGACAGCAGCGGAAAGCACCAGAACAATAATATATATTACCTAAATCCTTTAACACCCAAAACCTAAAAATCAGGACAGTGGATTATGAATCCGTTTGACATGGCAATCGTGGTAATCCTTGGATATTGCATGATACTGGGCATTTTCAAGGGATTTATCAAGGAAGTGGCCTCGATTATCGCGGTCATCGGCGGCTTTTATGTCGCCTACACCGGCTATGAAATGCTCGTCCCCTTTCTCGCCCTTTGGATCGAAACGCCCGCCTATCAGGATATCATTTCTTTTATTTTAATTTTTCTGATCGTCTGTCTGGTCATCAATTTAATCGGTTCTCTTTTGCGCATGCTCGTCAAACTCGTCCTGCTGGGCGTTGTTGACCGGTTTTTCGGCGTCCTTCTGGGCGCCCTAAAGGGCATGCTGATCGTCACCCTCTTATACGTCCTTCTGATCACCTTTTTGCCCATTGGGGGGAAGCAGATGGTCGCCGAGTCCTGCCTGGCGCCGTGTGTAAATACCGTGTCAAAGGCCGTTTTGCGGGTCATCCCGGAAGACAAGCGCCGGGCGTTCAGATATAATATGGAGGAATTAAAGAAGGATTGGTCGGCTGAGCCAGAAACGGAGACGCAGGACTGATGGCCTCGCAAAAAGCGGTTTATACCCCATACCTTTCCTTTTTCCCCTTGCCCTTTTCCCCTTATACCTTTCCCCTTTCCCCTTTTTTTCGGCTCAAAAACTGGGAATCCCGGATTTCAATCGTTTTGATAATCTTCTCTTTATCTTCCGTATAGGTATAAAATGTCAACCGGTACCCTTCGGCCCCGGTGTGGCGGGGTCTATCCCCGGCTTCGGGCGCTATTTCGTTCTGTTCGTTTTTAGTCAGGCGCCGGATGATATCCGCGGTAATCTTGTCGATAATCGAGTCCCGTTTTTCCGCCGGCATGGCGTAGGGGGCGCCGGGCGCCGCCTTGCCGTCTTCGTCTTTCGAACATTGCCTGTCCCGCAGCTGACGGGCATACGCATTGAGCACGTTATGAATTTGATGGGTGGGTATTCGCATAAACCGTATAATACCGGGCAATGAATCGTTGGTGGCTTTCAAAGGCGATATCCGGAAGGGCCGCATATTCGAACCATTGCGCGGCGTCCGCATCATCACCGGCAACCGGTCTGCCGCTCCAGGACTTGACCAGAAACCCCACCATCAGCACCGTGTCATAATAGGTACTGTTGTTGGTGGTCACCCCCAAAAGCCGATCAATTCTGCCGCTCAACCCGGTTTCCTCAAAAAGCTCGCGCAGGCCGGCGGCCTCAGGCGTCTCCCGGAGCTCCATGAAGCCACCGGGCAGACACCACCATCCCTTTTTTGGCGCCACACTGCGTTTGACCAGCAGCACCCGCTCAGAATTGTCAATGGTTACCAGGCAGGTCGCCGGCACCGGGTTTTCATAAATCGGCGTGTCGCAATTTTCGCAGTACAAACGCGTCTGGCCGTTCACCGTTTTTTCCGTCAACGGATGCCCGCAGAAATGGCAGAAGCATTTCTTCCGCATCGGTCTTTAAAATCCTTTCACCCCCAAACCTCTATTGGGCGGTCCCTGCGTGCGCCGCGATTTTATCCGGCGTCCATTCAGCCGGATCTTCCAGGCGTTCGGCCTTTGCTCCGGCATCAAAGGAGCCCGCCTCAAGTATGGCCTCAACGGCAAGCGGCGCCGTATCGCTGCTGTTTAAAACATTGGCCATCATATTATAGGCGAAATCCTCCACGCTTTTCACCATCCGTTGTCGAACGCCGAGCGGCTGGGCCAGAAGGCTGTTTTCAAAGGGGAGGTTGAGTTTTTTGTAGTCGCCCTTTTTAAGCCCTTTGGACTCGGCATAGGCGGTCATCTTCTCCCACATTTCCTCGGTTACGCCCTCGTCCTTGACCTTGATGAAGTGGCCGGCCTCATCCAGCTGGGCGTTGCCATAGTCGTTGACCTTTAACCCCCAGGATATCATTTGAAGCGCAGTGGCCACATTGGCCTTGGTCGTCCGGGTTTGTTCGGCGATTTTTTTCAACCGCTGGCTGCTGTTGCCCGAGGTGCCATGCTGTGCACCGGAGACGTTGTATTTTTCAATGGTATCATGTATGCGGGCGGTCAGCTCCACCTGTATCCCGTCCTCGCCGGCCTCGATACCGTGGGTCGTGCCGTTGTTTAAGGCGATCCAGTCCGGAAAGATGCTGTTTGCGTTTAAGCCCTGGATCAGAAACAGGGCCTCCTCTGGGGTGGAGATCCCCTCTTTACCCTTAATCTCTCCGATTTCGGTTTCATATCCCGCCCAGTCGGGGATATAGGGGCTTAACTCGATATTGGTCAAAAGGTTTTGTTCGTCCGGGAGATGGGAGGCGTCAATGGCGATCGAGGTCATGCCGGCATCAAAAATGGAGGGAATCTCCGTTTTGGCGATTTCCGCATCCGCATTTTTTTTGATGCCGTAATGGTCGGCATGGATGGCAACCGGCACCGTGATGTTTAACTCATTGCAGATGGTATTCACCCGGCGGGCCAGGTTCCAGTAACTGGTCGCGCAATAGGGGTTGGTGCCGCCTTCCGACTTGGCGATTTCTATGATAATGGCGGCATTGGCGCGCTGGGCGGCTTTTAAGGCCCCCCGGATGACAAAATAATTCCGGCCGTTGGCCGCCATGGCGATGGCCTTGCCCTTTTTCAGCATGGCGCGGTCAATGAACTTGCCGCTCACAATCAGGGCTCTTGAATTCGGGAAAAGTTTGACGATATTGGGGGGACGGCCGATTTCCAGGGCTTTTTCGTACTGCTTGAGATCTGTCTGCCGGGGAGCTTTCATGATTCTCTATCCTCCTGACTCGTACGTAGGTTGCAATTATTCGACTCCTTGCGTATCTGATCGAATTTTTTCAAGGATGTCAAGAATGCGGGTCTTGTATTGTTCCGGCGCGAAAATCGCCCCCCAGCCCTTCTGGAACTGGTAGAGGCCGTCATAGGCCGTGTCATGAAAGGAGTGGATCCTGTGGGGGATGCCCTCATCCGACATGATAGAGTCCATCAACTGACCCTCAATGGCGTTTTCAATGCCGGCAATGCGAACATATCTTGAATTTGAAGAACTATCTTGATTCATTAATAATCTTTATTAGGATGCAAAAAATATCTTTAAAAAGTATTGACAATCTCGTAAAAAATCAATTTTACGCAGCCATCAAACCTGTCTTTTTGTTATACCTAAATTGAAACGCTCAATTTAGGTTATATTGACTTTTTACGGGAGTGTCAAATTGGAAGCGCCGTATGGCTGATAAACCCGGAATCACGAGGAGCGAGAGACATTATGCTGAAAAAAATCGGTATGTTCATAGCGCTGTGGTTGAGTTTAACCGCTTGTTCGGATACATCCGAAAAAAATGAGCCCCCGCCGACACCGGATCAAAACGGCGGGCAGCAGGTGAATACGGAACAGGGGATCAATGTGTTGGAAGGCCTGAGGCATTTGGTAAAAAAGCCGGGCGGCACCATTTGGTTTGACAAGGATAATAAAAATCTGGATCAGCTTCTGTTAAGGGGATGGAGCTCACCTGAAAAAAACCATGTTTGGGCGGTGGGAAAGAAGTCGGTCTTTCTTTTTTACACCTATGATACGTTGAATAATAAAAGGGTCGCATTTAAATGCAAAGCAATCCCCTCTTTGAATAATGAAAAACAGGTCACGACCCTGTATGTCAACGGCAACAAAGTGGGCAAACGCCCCATTGGGACGCACTATAAAACGTACAGGCTGGAAATTCCGGCCAAATACCTGAACTGTGGGCCGAACAGGCTCGGCTTGGAATATACGTATACCACCCAGCCGATTGAACTGGACAAGGCGCAGAAAGACACGCGGGATCTTGCTCTGGATTTTAAGTATTTTAAGGTGGAAAGCGACAGCCATGTGTCGGTTGAAGGACAATACATAAAACAAAACGCGCCCTCTGCGATGTCATTTTTTGTCAACCTCCCTGAGGCCTCTCAGCTTGACATCGCCTATACGGCCCGGAAAAACTGTGATGCGCGGATTAACATACGCAATGAGGAAGAAGTCGCCTATAATATAGCGCTGTCTGCATCCAGGCAAAACCATAGGAAGACATTAAAAGTTGAAAAACCGGGCATTTACAAAATACAATGCCTCGTCAAAGGGGATGAGAAATCCCATATCGAGTGGAAGAAAATATTTATCGGGACAAAGACAAAGGAGGCGTCCCAAAAAGCATCCTCCCAGGGATTTCAGAAGATAGCCAGGCCCAATATATTTATATATATCTCAGATGCGCTTCGGGCGGACCATGTGGGCTGTTACGGGTATAAAAGAAATACAACCCCCCGTATTGATCAGTTTGCCAAAAACAATATTTTTTACGAAAATGCCTATTCCCCCACATCATGGACGCGGGCCAGCGGCGCCTCGATAATTACCGGGCTTTTAGCCAAAAACCATAAAACCATGAAGCGCAATTCAGCACTTTCTGAGGAAATTGTTACGCTTCCTGAAATGTTAAAGCAAAACGGCTATGATACGGCGGCGATTATCACCAACGGCAATATCTCTTCCGAGTTCGGCTTTAATCAGGGCTATGACGAGTTTATTGCTCTGGACGCGAGCAGGGAGAGGCCTACTTTTAACGCATATTCGGATACGGTCAATGAGAGGCTTTTTAAACTGTTGGACGAACATGCAAAATCAGACAGGCAAAGCCCCCTATTCGTGTTGATCTGGTGTGTCGATCCGCACGGCCCCTATATGCCGCCGGAAAAGACCCGGTCAATGTTTGATATTTCTGATTATTCCCATGTAGATACGTATGATCTCGATCTGCTGAGCGACATAAAGAAAGGAGAGGTTGAATTATCGGCATCGCAGAAAAAATTTTTGGAGACCCGATATGATCAGGAAATTCGTTTCAACGACGGGAGCTTTGGCCGATTTATCGATAAACTCCAGGCGATGGGTATCTATGAGGACGCGGTGGTGTTTT
>JAGXLR010000209.1 GCA_018334555.1 Desulfobacterales bacterium | reverse complement strand
CGGGCCGAGGCCCGGGACTGAGCTTAAAAGTAACTTTTGCTGTATGCTTGAAGGCACTGAGACGATTCATCCAATTTTGTCATTTCGAGCGGCAGCGAGAAATCTTTAACAAACAAGATTCCTCGTCGCTTTTGCTCCTCGGAATGACAGAGAGTTAAGCTTCTGGAATATTAATATATATTTTCAAGTTCCTTAGAAGTCCAATATCTGTGTTGCGCTTGCATCCCTCGGAATTTCACGTACAGCTACGAGATTGTCATTCCTTTGTTATCTTAAACTAAAACTAATTAAAATTTTTCAGGATACGGCCTTCCCCTGGAGTCCCTGCTGAGCCCTGCGGGCCTGACGGACAAACGCTTTTACTTTTTCCACATCCTTTTTAAAACGAATCGGGCGCCCGGCCCTATCCACGGCGTTGGTTCGGGTGCAGCTGTCAACACCGGCGGGCCGCACCCCTCGGACCCCTTCAAAAACATTCTCCGGCGCCAAACCGCCGGCCAGAATCACCGGAATCCGGCTGTAGGCCACCAGTTCTGCGGCTGCCTGCCAGTCACAGGTCCTGCCGGTAATACCGACAAAGCCGCATACCGGCTGCACCGGATCCCCGCTGATCCGGGTATCGGTTAAAAAATAGTCGCTGACGGGCTCAAACAGGCGGACAAATTCCAGGGCCGGCGGGCCTCGTCGATCACCGGCCTCGGCAACCGGGATGGAACGCATGATTTCAATATCCGGAAAATGCGCCCGAACTTCTGCCTGCAGGTGAATCAGCGGTTGAAGGGACGCATTGGGATCCCCACTGCTGACAAGCGGGACCAAGTCCTCACAAAAATGGACGATATCCGGCTTGTAATAGGACAATGCGGAAACAACCGTAGGCTTGTCGTTAAAAAGCAGGATCAGGCTGCTTCGGACATTTCTGTCCGCTGCCATTCGGATGGTATCGTAGACAACGGGCTGCTTCCAATCCGCACCGGAGAGTACCACACTTCCGATATGATCGACTCCGCAATCCGCCATCAATCTTGCCTCATCTGGCGTCTGAATTTCATAAATTTGTGTGATCAATTGTCCCATGGGTATCTTTAAAGAGGCTGTCCCAAAATTCAGTTGACATTTCCGGCTTGCTTTAACATATTAATTTTACTAAATCAAATTATTTGAGCGGAGCGGTAACATCTTATTATTATTTATTTATGAGGCATAAATGGTTATCGTTATTGATTTCGGCTCCCAATATAGCCAGCTGATCGCCCGCCGCGTCCGAGAATGTCGCGTATACTGCCAGATTGAGCCCCCGGCGGTGGCTATCGATACCATCAGATCCTTAAACCCCGAAGGCATAATCCTCTCCGGCGGCCCGGCGAGTATATATGAGAAAAACAGCCCGAAAATCGATCCCGCCGTTTTCGATCTGGGCATCCCCGTCCTCGGGATCTGCTATGGCATGCAGTTTATGATCGATACGCTGGGCGGCAAAGTCGAGAAAAGCGCCAAACGGGAATACGGCTTTGCCGAGCTGGCGATCAAAACCCCCGCAGCACTCTTTGACGGTATCGAGCAGAAAACCGCGTGCTGGATGAGCCACGGGGACTCCATTGTCGAGCTTCCCTCGGATTTCTTTGTCACCGCTTCAACCGATAATACGGATTTTGCAGCCGTCGCTGCCCCCCGCCAAAAGCTTTATGGCCTGCAGTTTCACCCCGAGGTCCACCATACCCGCAAGGGCAAACAGATATTGAAAAATTTTCTGGTTAATATCTGCGCCTGTAAGCAGAACTGGACCATGAAAGCCTTTGCCAAGGAGGCCATATCAAGAATCCAAACCTCCGTAGGGGATAAAAAGGTCATCCTGGGCTTGAGCGGGGGCGTCGACTCCTCGGTCACCGCGCTCCTGATCCATAAGGCCATTGGCAAAAACCTAACCTGCATATTTGTGGATAACGGGCTCCTGCGCCTAAACGAAGCCGATCGGGTAAAAAAGCTGCTTAAACAACATCTGGCTATCAACATCCGATTTGTCAATGCCGGCAAACAGTTTTTATCCGCCCTTGAAAACGTAACCGACCCGGAAAAGAAACGCAAAATCGTCGGTAAGATATTCATGGAGATCTTTGAGGCAGAGGCCAAAAAAATCGAAGGCGCGGCGTTTCTGGCCCAAGGCACGCTTTATCCGGACGTTATCGAATCCCGCTCCGCATTCGGCGGGCCCACCTCAATCATTAAATCCCACCACAATGTGGGCGGGCTCCCCAAAAAAATGAAGCTCAAACTTGTTGAGCCCCTGCAGTTCTTGTTCAAGGATGAGGTGCGAAAGCTTGGCAAAACGATTGGGCTCCCGGAAGAGCTGGTCTGGCGGCAGCCATTTCCCGGACCGGGGCTGGCCATCCGAATTGTCGGAGAAATCAATCGGCGCCGGCTGTCCATCTTGAGAAAAGTGGACGCCATTCTAATGGAAGAAGTCAAGGCAAGCGGATACTACAAACGCCTGTGGCAATCATTTGCCGTGTTGCTGCCGATTAAAAGCGTCGGCGTCATGGGCGACAAACGGACCTACGAAAACATCGTCGCAATCCGGGCGGTGGAAAGCAAGGACGCCATGACGGCTGATTGGGCAAGGCTTCCGTATAAACTCCTGGGACAGATTTCAAACCGGATTATCAATGAGGTCGGGGGGGTCAATCGGGTAGCCTACGATATCAGTTCAAAACCACCTGGCACAATTGAATGGGAATAGACATCCAATGGAAGAAGATCAACAACCGACAGGGTTTAAAATCGGACTGGATAAACCGGAATTTGAGGGTGAGCCAAAAAAACCGGTGGACCCGCCGGCGTCCAAACCGGGAAAAAAGCCGCCCAATAGCGCCTCTTTAATCGTATTCCTCGGTCTTCTGGTCATAGGGGTGGCGATGGTCTGGGTGTATTATGACATCCAGGATCGGCTGCACACCATAAACGCTTCAGGCACTGAAGAAGTGGCCCAGCTATCACGCGAGGTCAATAATGCAATAACGGATATTAACCATCGGTTATCATCGATTGAAAAATCCATGCAAAAGGCGGTGGCTGACATCAAGTCAAATATAGGGGACACTGATAACCGGATTGACAAGCTTCAGGCCAGTATCGCCTCATTTGAGAAAAATCTCGGCAGCCTTAATCAGGATATCAATCCGCTCAAGGATCAGGCGCAAAAAATCGGCCAAAACCTCGATAAAATAAATGAAACGGTACAAACGCTGCAGAAGGAGCAAACCCAAATACATAACCGGCTGAAAGACCATTCAGCAGAGATCGAAAAGCTCTCCAAAACAATGGTTCACCGGGAGGCTCTCGATAAGGCCTTGAAAAAAGAAAGAGAATTCTACAAACAGAACATGGCCCATACCACAGAAACCCTGTTCAGTGAGATTTCCTCGTTTGGGGATAAGTTGAAGACGCTGCGCGAAAACATTGACCGCCTGGAGAAAAAAATATTTAAAATCCGGCAATCATCCATAGATAAAAAGGATTCCCGGGCAACCGGGGAAGGTCCCGATGCCGGAGAAACATCCTCAGAAACAATGCCGGTGCCGGAAAACGGGGAAATTATTGAACAGGAGATCGAGTAGGTCAAAAAAAATGGACCAGGAAACCCTTGAAAAAATTCTGAATGAAGTGGCCAGTGGCCGGACATCCGTGTCCCATGCGTTGGGCGCATTGAAGCACTTAAACCTTGAAGATATCGGATACGCCAATATTGACCACCACCGCTCGCTTCGAAAGGGATTTCCGGAGGTCATTTTCGGCCAAGGCAAAACAGCGGAGCAAATAATTGGCATCATGGAAAAAATAGCGGTCCAGGAGCAGATCATCCTGGTAACCCGTCTGGACGCCGGCAAGGCCAAAACGGTTACCGAAGTATTTCCCCGGGCTCAATACCATCCAGAGGCCCGTATGGCGATCCTTTCCAAAAAAGACATGCCGGTTACCGGAAATGGCACCATTCTGATTATATCGGCCGGCACTTCAGACATTCCGGTGGCCAAAGAAGCCCATCTAACCGCCCGGGCAATGGGAAATGCCGTGGAATCCATTTTCGATGTGGGGGTTTCCGGCATTCATCGGCTGTTTAACCATAAAAAAAAAATCGAATCCGCCGCCGTTCTTATCGTTGTTGCCGGCATGGAGGGGGCGCTTCCGAGTGTAGTGGCGGGAATCGTGGACCGCCCGGTCATCGCAGTGCCCACCAGCATCGGCTATGGCGCCAGTTTCAATGGACTCACCGCGCTGTTTTCCATGCTGAACAGCTGCAGCTCAAACGTGGCTGTGGTTAACATCGACAATGGGTTTGGCGCCGGATATATGGCATCATCGATAAATCATATCCCTGTTCCACCCCCAAAAAAAGGATAGCGCCATGCGAAATCTTTTAATCATCGGGCTGCTGATCGTCACCCTGATTGTGGGCGTTCTTGCCATCAACAGCCTCAGGACAGAATCCGTGGACGGTACAAAAAAGATCGAGTCGATCGATCGGGCCAAAGAGGCCAGGGATGCGGCGGAAAAAGCCGGGCAAAAAATAAAGGACGCCGCCCGGGAGACCGGCGACAGGTTTTAATAAAACCTAAATTGAGCGTTTCAATCGGTTTTGTCATTTCGAGCGATAGCGAGAAATCTTTAACAAACAAGATTCCTCGTTGCTTGCGCTCCTCGGAATGACAAAAATTAAAGGCACTGAAGCACTAAGTCATTAAGATAAAGAGAAAATAAAAAAGCCCCTGAGCTTTCCAGTGGAGAGCCAGGGGCTTTTTCTATAAAGATATTTCGGCGGCGTCCTACTCTCCCACACGGCTTCCCGTGCAGTACCATCGGCGCTAAAGGGCTTAACTTCCGTGTTCGGGATGGTAACGGGTGTGTCCCCTTTGCCATCGCCACCGAAACAAATT
>JAGXLR010000049.1 GCA_018334555.1 Desulfobacterales bacterium | reverse complement strand
TCGGAATCGGTTTAAATCTGCCTGTCCCGATTCTTCAAGCTTTAGCTCCTCGGCCACCACTTCAAGGGCTTTTTTTACAGAAGCCGGGGGCGCCACATCATGCAAGGATTTCCCGATCAGCTCGCTTGGATTATAGCCGCGCATGGATCTAACCGAAGGACTGACGTAAGTATAATGAAGATCCAGGTCCATTGTGAAAATGACGTCCTGGAGGTTGTCCGCCATCAGATGGTAGTCTTTTTCAGCCCGTTCTCGGGCCGCTTCGGCGAGCCGACAGCGTTTTTCCAGGCCGGACGCATATAGCGCCGTATCAATGACCCGTTTGATTTCGGTTTCAGAAGAGGCCGGCGCCAGGTAGCCATGGGGGATGCAAAGGCAGGCTTCGGGAATACTTCGGGCGACTTCCGGGTTGCAGATAAAAATTACCGGGCAATCCAGGCGGGTTCGGATTTGCTGGGCCATATCCAGATCGTCACTGATTCTTGCCGGATCGATTTCGATAACCGACAGGGCCGGATGGGCCTTCTCAGCGGTATCGAGGAGGGTTCGGCGGGGCGCCGTCGTATAGTGAACGAAATATCCCAGCTGCCTCAATCGCTTAAAAAAAAGAGTAAACTCCTTATCCTGCCGGTTGTTATGGCCGACAAGGAAAATTGATGCGCCGGTCGGGCGGTTTTCCAAAGACATGGTGATATAAAACCGTGGATAGAAATAAATAATTGATTATTATGCAATTTAATAATCGCACGGATCTAGATGGAAGTCAACTCAAAACAGCCCTACGCTTGCTCCTGACCGGCTGCCGCCGCAACCCTGAAGGCGGCCTGAAACGCGTCCGGTAGATGGCTCCTGTCAAAGTTTGGCGAGAAACCCCATGAGCCGTTTGTTGAAATCATCCGCTGCCTCTATATTAGACAGGTGATAGGCCTGGGGCAGTATGGCGAGCTCTGAACCGCGAAGATTCTCATGAATTTGTCTGGCGCTTTCCACGGGGGTGCCGGCGTCGTTCTCGCCTACCATGATCAGAGTGGGGACAGAAATTTTGGGGAGGCGGTTTTTAAGGTCAAAGTTTTTAATCGCATGGGCGCAGCCGATAAAGCCGGGGACCGGGGTATCCAAAATGATCTCGCGGATCTTTTCAGTGGTGGCGGGACAGTGGGCCTGGAAATCTGGGCTCAGCCAGCGGTTCAGGGTTTCATCAACCACGGCTTCCATCCCTTCTCTATCAACGGTCTGTATGCGTTCATCCCATATAGGATGCATGGACTCCGGAATGGAGCATGTCGTATCACATAGAATGAGGCTCGAAATGCATTCCGGATGTTTGAGGGCAAGGGTCTGGGCTATCATGCCGCCCATGGATATCCCCATAAAATGGGCCTTGCGAATGCCGATCTCATCAAAAAGGTCGACGACATCATTGGCGAGCATTTCCATGGAGTAGGGGCCTTCCGGTGCTGAAGAGCCTCCATGGCCGCGGGTATCGAACCTCAGGATCCGGTATTTTTCCCGCAGGGCAATGACTTGGGTATCCCATATACAGGAATCACCTGCCAGGCAGTGGCTACAGGCGATTACCGGCGCGTCTTCAGGGCCGTCAATTTCATAATTGACGGTGATGTTGTGTAGTCTGGCCTGCATTATGCCTCCTTCAGGGCTCCTAGATTGAGCGATATTTCTTATGACCTAAATTGAGCGTTTCTATTTTTTGAAGGTTTAATTTTTATTTTATTTTCAGGAAATTGAATCATTTTTTAATCAAAAAATTTGAAACCCTTCGGGATTTCCAATTTCACCGCATCTACTGCGTCAAATGATGTCTCGCATAGGCGCCTATCGCTCGTCATCATTTTCCTTGTATCTGCGGTAAACTTGAAAATCGCTCAATTTAGGTATGACATTTAAAATATAATCCTACCTTTTGGCATCGCAAAAGTCAATCGCCGCTCCATAAATAACCTTCTGTTTTAATATGAAATATTTTTTTACTGGGGCTTTGCCGGACGCCGGGCCGAGCGCCCGGCGGCGGTTTCCGACCGACATTTAGGGGCCTTGGGGAAAAGCGTGAGAAAAATCCCCCGATACCCCATTGAGGCATCGGGGGGTCCGGACGTGTTTCGGCTGGCAGGGGGAAACAGTAGGAAGTGGGAGGCGCTAGAATGAAATCGTTTTAAATGGACAGAATTCTTTATCCCTGAGGTTTTATCAGCAGCCGGAACAGCCGTTGCATCCGCCGGTATCGCACCCTTCGGGCATTTGGGTCGGCGCTTCGTTGATGTCTACGACCTCAATTTCAAAGGACAGATTCTGATCGGCCAGGGGATGGTTCAGGTCAACAACTAGTTTTTCCTCATCAAACTGGGCTACCCGGGCGGGAATCTGTCTGCCGTCAGGGGTCTGGAGCCCGATGACCTCGCCTACCTGGGGATTCATGTCAGCCGGGACCTCTTCCCGGGAAAACGTATGCATATTATTCTCGTCCCTTGTGCCATAAGCCTCTTCAGGCGCCAGGGTAAACTCCTTTTTTTCATTTAGCTCCATGCCGACCAAGGCATCCTCGAAGCCTTTAATGATCTGGCCGGATCCCACCTGCAATTCGATGGGCTCCCGGCCCTCTGTGGAGTCGAATATTTCGCCGTTTTCCAGTGTGCCTTTGTATTTGACACTGACATACTTTCCATTCTCAACTTTTTGCATAATTTTCTCCTTTGATTTTAATTCAAAAAAATGTTCAATAAACCTATGTATAAAAATAAAATTGTCAACCTAAATTGAGTGCTTCAATTTTTTGAAGGTTTAATTTTGATGGCTTCGTAAAAAGTCCAATATCTGTGTTGCGCTTCCGTCCCTCGGAATTTCACGTACAGCTAAGTACGCTGCATTCCTCGGGATTTTGCGCGCCTTGATCTTGAACTTTTTACTTTGCCATCCTAAAATCGACTTTTTACGAGATTGTCAATTTTTATTTTACCTAAATTGAGCGTTCCAAATTTTAAAAAGGTAAATTCTTGTAGCCTTATCAGGGGAGGTCGATCATGGAAAATCAGATTCCAAAGGCGCTGCAGTTTTCTCACAAGCAGCGTTATGTTAGGCTCGAACCGGCATCGGTAAAAAAAGTCTTGGTCCTGCAGGGGAGCCCGAGAAAAGAGGGCACAAGTAAAACCGATATCGTCGCAGGGGCTTTTGCGGCTGGATGCCGGAGAGCCGGGGCGGAGACTGAAACCATTTATTTGAGAGAAAAGAAAATAAAGCAATGCCAGGGCTGTTTCCACTGCTGGACCAAGAGCCCGGGGAAATGTATCCATGACGATGATGTGGCCGATATCATGAAAGCCGCAGAAGGCGCTGACCTGGTGGTTTATGCCTCCCCGTTATATCACTTCGGCATCATTTCGCTGATGAAAAGGTATATCGAGCGGACCCTGCCCGGGATCGAACCCTTTCTTATCAAACGGGATGATGGAAAAACCACGCATCCGCCCCGCAAGGGATTCAAATACATACAGAACGCGGCGATCATAGGCGTTTGCGGGTTCCCCGAGGTAGAACATTTCGGGGCATTTTCGGCCAATTTTCATTATATCGCCAATGCCGGCGGGGAATTCGGGATGAACATTGCCGCTGAAATCTATCGGCCGCTCTCGGAGATACTGGGCAACCCCTTTTATCGGGAAGAAAACGATCGGGTAATCGGTGCGGTTGAGAAGGCGGGCTGCGATCTGATAGTAAACGGCTATGTGGCGCCGTCGCTTATCGATGAAATCGCAGAGGTCCGATTGGATAAGGAAGCGATCTATGAGATGGCAAACAAGTCCTGGCAAATCTGTATTGATAAATGTATGACCATGTCGGAGTTCCAAGAAGAGCTGGCCGAGACATAAGGCGAATATTTCAGGAGTCCGGATTTGACGGAAAGGCCGAACAAATCAAAATTCAGCATTTTTTTTGACCAGCGGGATCATGGGCTGCTTCAGATTGTCAACGAAATGCTTGCCGGGGACATGACGCAGCTTCACGCCCAGCGGCGGTTTTTTCATTATCTGCATCCCCGGGGGATAAAGGAGATGGCGGAATCCAGGGGACTCCGGATCGCCTATGCCGTGATCCATCTTTTGCAGTCGCTCGAAGGTGAGGAGGTGGAGAATCGGCTTTGCGCCCTTCGCGCCCTTCGCGATGAGGTTATGTGCAGCGATAACCGGGAGCTGCAGATTAATACCGCGCGGGTGTTGATTGAAATTATGAAAGAGCTCGTGCGGGCCCATGGAGATTACACCCGTCAGCTCCAGCTTGCCCATGATTTTCGAATCGTGGCCTCCGGAAAATCCAGGATCGTTCGTGATTATCTGAAAAAGTACCACCTATTGGAGATGCCCGAGGAATGGAATCAGCTCGCTTTTGATGACCACGTCCATGATGCGAGTACCAAGGGCAGAAAATCGGCCACCCATTTGATTATGGATGCCTGGATAAAGGGGATCCGGCGGCTGCGCGTCATATACTACAATTTTATCCGTCCCGAAACGGCGGAGGAGCTAATCGAGGCGGCCGCCATCATGGGGATACTGGTCCGCATCGGTATCGAATACTCCGTTTCGTTCTATGGCCGGTTCGTCCAGTTAATCTGGGTTCCCCGCGGTTTTGCGGACGCTGATGATTTTATCCGGTTTCTCTCCCAAAATTCGGTCGAGAATTTGATGAACGACGGGGGGGAGGTCTCTGACTACCAGCGCAATTATGTACTGGCCGTTCTCGATCAATTCAACCAAAAGCACCGGCATCGCATTAATGAATCCTTTGATATCCGTCTGCCATCTTTGGATGTGGGAGAATTCCTGGCGTTCGTGGGCATCGGGCAGGCCAGCCTTCTGCATCTGGCCAAATTCATCCACTCCAAGCTGCTGCCCCTGATGGCCGAAAAGGTGGAAGAACTCCGCCACCGGTATCCGGAGATGGATGAGGCGGGAAAACAGCGTATTTCCGAAATGGTTGAAGAAATGGATCAGCTGGATCTCCAGGCGATCCATGACCGGTATCTCAAGGCGGATCGCAATCCGGAGGTCCCGGATATCAAACAGGCGGATCTCGGGGATCCGCCGCCGTTGATGAAGCTCTCCCCGGAAGCGTTAATCGAACGTCTGAAACAGCTGCATCTGGGCTACCGAATCACCCTCAATCTCACGGAAATGAAGATCGAGGATGTTTTGGAGATTCTCTATGACTGCCGGGGAATGATTACCCGGCTGGAGATCTTCAACCTCAAGGATTACGCTGACGGCAAAGTAGCGCAGATCCCGGCGATTCAGCAATTGCAGCAATGCATTAACAGCGGCAATGTCATCAATCTCAAGCGTATCCTCCTCGAGATCATCAATCGGCTGGAGCAGGCGACGGATCCGGTGAGCCAAAGGCGGGCCCAGAAGTTTAAGCGGATCCTGGCCGATATCGAATCATTCAAGACCATGTATAAGGTAAAGCAGCTCAAGCCCCGAATGGGCAGCGATTCGACCGGGTATTCCGATAGGCACTACGGCATGGGGTTAGCTGTCATGGACTCCCTGCCGCGCCGGGCCCAAAAGGGGGTTTTTGCCAGAAAAGAGTTTCCGCGTCTGATCGTTCCCTTTCATGTGGATACCGCCCTGCAAGTCTCTTACACCTTGAATCACGAGGAGGGCCGTTTTTTTCATAAACTATTAAAGGGTGTCCGCCTGGTGCCGGGGTTGCATTACTTCGGCCGGCCGAGCCGGAAGGAATGGGTGGCCCTGATCAGCTCCTCGCAAATGGTGGAACGGGGCAATATCCTTACCCTGGGCGGCGTTCAGCAGACCGCCGCCAATGGGTTGTCACTGGCTCCGCCCAAGGGCGGCAGGGATAGGCTCCCCCATTCCTGGCGGTACCTGCAGTCCACGCTGAAGAATATTCTCAAGGTGGCGATCGGGTTTGTGCCGGCCTGCCTGACATTCCTATTGACCCATGAGTGGTGGGTGCTGATGTATTTCGGCGCGGTGATCTGGTTTGGCATTACGGGATTGCGTAACATCGTCCAGTCGGTAATGGGCGGCGGGGGCATACGCCGCTCGTCGCTGCTTCGGTGGAACGATTTTATAAGCTGGGAGCGGCTTGCCGATTCCCTGCTTTTTACGGGGTTTTCAGTTCCGCTGCTCGATTATCTGGTAAAAACCGTCGTATTGGATCGGGGGCTTGATATCACTACAGCGAGCCATCCGGCCGGCCTTTACGCCATCATGGCAATTGCCAATGGGATCTATTTGTCCAGCCATAATGTGTTCCGGGGGCTTCCAAAGGAGGCCGCCATAGGGAATTTTTTCCGCAGCGTCCTCTCTATCCCGGTGGCCTTTGGGTTTAATGCGTTCCTTGGCGGTCTTCTCGGGTTTGCCGGTTTGGTTGGTGTCAATGCCATCCTGCAAAGCTGGGCGGCGGTTATCTCCAAATTCGCCTCGGATTGTGTCGCCGGAATTATCGAGGGTACGGTGGACCGGGCGAAAAATATTAAAAACCGTATGGGCGATTACCGGCAGAAAATGGACCAGTTTCTGGATGTATACGCCCGGCTGGAGATGCTTTTTCCGGAGGACGATATTTATGATCTGCTCGACCGGCCGCTGGATTGGTTTCAGTCGGCTGATGAGGCTTCACGGGATCTGATTAAGATTTTGATCATTAATGCCCTTGATCTACTGTATTTCTGGATGTATCAGCCCCGCGCCAGAACCGCCTTTCGTGACATGTTGCACGACATGGACCCGGAGGAGCGTTGTGTGCTGATCAAGGCCCAGGAGATCCTGAAAATGAAACGCGAGATCAGCCAAATGTTTATAGACGGCATTGGCGGCCGGAATTTTTCCAGGCCGCTGGCGTTTTACCTGTCCCGGTCTTCAGAATACCTGAAAGCCATCGATAGGCTCAATGCCACCTTTGAGGACTATCGGGTTTGTGCGTAGCTTGGGTATTGGGTTTCTGGTTTCTGGTCCTATCCTGACACCTGAACACTGAAACCTAATACCTTATACCGTCAGTTTTTTAGAAGAGGCTGTTCTTGATATGTATTTACTGTTTTTTTATTTATTTCTGGCCCTGGGCGTCTCTTTTCTCTGCTCCATAATGGAGTCAGTGCTTTTATCCGTAACGCCCAGTTTCGCCGCTGCCTACGAGGAGCGCTCGCCACGGATGGGCGGCCGGCTCCGAGCGCTTAAAACCGACATTGACCGGCCGCTGGCCGCCATATTGAGTCTGAATACCATCGCCCATACCATCGGGGCGGCCGGTGTGGGGGCGCAGGCGATGGTGGTCTTCGGCAGCGGCTATGTCGCCATTACATCGGGCGTACTAACATTTTTGATCCTGGTCCTCTCCGAGATTATTCCTAAAACTTTAGGCGCCGTTTACTGGCGCCAGTTGATACCGCTTACTGTTATGATGGCACGGTTTCTTATTTTTTTGCTATATCCGCTGGTCGCCATGAGCCAATTGATTACCCGCGGCCTGTCCAAAGATCAGAAAATAAATGCTATCAGTCGTGAGGAAATCAGTGCGATCGCTGATATAGGCTTTAAAGAGGGGCTTTTTGTTAAAAAGGAGTCCCTGATTTTGAAAAATTTAATGCGGTTCGGCTCACTTCAGGCCAAGGACGTCATGACGCCCCGGCCGGTGATGTTTGTTCTGCCAGAGGCCATGAAGGTGGGCGAGGTCTTTGATCGTTACAAGGACATCAGGGTCTCCCGGATACCGCTTCAGCAGAAAGAAAAGCCGACGGTCCGCTATTATATCTTAAAGAATGATCTGTTGCTGGCCCTGGCCCGGGATGAAACCGACAAGCCCCTTCTGGAGCTGGGCCGGGAAATTCTGGTCGTCCCTGAAATGGTGAGCCTGTTTCATCTGTTTGAGCAACTCCTGGACCGGCGGGAGCATATTGCGCTTGTGGTTGAAGAGTACGGGGGCGCCGCCGGCCTTGTTACGCTGGAGGATATCCTTGAAACGCTTATCGGCTTTGAAATTATTGATGAAACCGATAAGATAACAAATATGCGCAAATGGGCGCGGAAACGATGGTACCAACGGGCCCGCTCACTGGGCCTGATTACTGAAGAGGACTCAGATGGCAATCCCCGCTAAATGCCTCAGCGTCCCGGCATTTCGGTTCCCCCATGGCTTTACCCGGCCGTAAGGATGGCCTATACGTTCGGCCCTGTAACGCGTTCTCCGATACGTCTTTATCTATAGGCGGTTTAACCTACCGGGGCCCCCTGCTCCCACCTTTGCCTTCAATGCTGCATTGGGTAAAATCCATGGGCTTGCCGCAGGAATGGCACTTATGCGGTCTGTCGAACTCGTCGGAAAAAATTTCATTTTCCGCCCCGCATTCCGGGCATTTGCAGGTAAACGCGCTTAGATTTTTGAATTGTTGAAATCCCGGGCAATGTTGGGGGGTCGTCTCTTCCGCCATGGCGTCGCTCCTTTCACTCTTAAGGATTGGAAAGGCTCCGTTCAGGATACACCTAATTATTTTTTAATATAATAATAAATCCCCGGACTGTCCAGTGCTTTACCGGAAAAGCGCTGGATTTCTCCAGCCGGCTAGGCCTTGGCGGCATTGTCGTACGCTTCATCAAGCCGTTTGGCAATATAGGCCACTTCCGCCTCATCGTATGCTTCCAAATCAAAGCAATGCGCGTCCTCGCCCAGCAGGCCTTCCGGGACCATATCGCCCTTATCCTCCGGATCATTGATCATTTCCCCGAAAAAACAGACCGACAGCCACCGGGGGTCATCCTCAATGACGTCAACCATGCCGAAAAGCGGCCGGGAGGTTTGGTTCGGGTGACTGGCCCGCAGGGAATAGGTCAATCCCTGTCGCGGGATGAACTCGAGTTTTATCTGATCCTTTTTTTCCAGCCGTTCAAAGTATTCCAGAAATGCTTTTTTGGCTTGATTCGGGGAGTCCGTCCATTGGTTGATGAACTCATTGAGTTCAGGGTAGTCACTTAAAGGCATCGCTTAATCTCCTTCGCATTGGTTTTACCTAAATTAAGCGTTTCAATTTTTTGAAGATTTAATTTTTATTTTATTTTTAGGATATTAAATCATTTTTTGATCAAAAAATTTGAAACCCTCCGGGATTTCCAATTTCACCGCTCCTACTGCGTCAAATGATGTCTCGCATAGACAACTATCGCTCGACATCATTTTCCTTGTATCTGCGGTAAACTTGAAAATCGCTCAATTTAGGTTTTAATCGGTTAAAAAAAATCTATTTATCACGAAAACTTTAACGGATTCAATTGTTTTCATCCTTGGCCGTCGGGTTTTGTTTGTAGAGGCGGATAAAATACGATAGGATTTCACTCGCATGATTTTTCTGTTATAGATAGTAATACCTAAACTTTACCGATTCATGGGACATGGAGAAGACAGATGAGAAGGCGAGCCATTATCTTTTTTTTATTGCTGGTGGGCCCTTTTTTCGCCTCCCCGGCCATGGCCGGGGGATGGAGCTGGAGCCCCCTGCAGGTGGCCATATGGCATCCGGCCCAAATGGTTCCGGCTGACTGGGATATCTACGGTCTGAGGCTGAACCTGTTGTACGGGAAAAACAAAAATGTTTGGGGGCTAGACCTGGGTTTTGCCAATACCACGGTCAATAGGGTCCGCGGCCTGCAGGCCGGTTTGATAAACGGACCCGGCGAACTCGGCGGCATCGGTATCGGCGGTATCAATTCCGCCAGCCGGGTAGACGGCATTCAGGGCGGGCTTTTCAGCGTGGCCGAAGAGCGGCTGAACGGTATGCAGTTATCCGTCTTTTTTAATCAGAGTCCCGTGGTTCGCGGGCTTCAACTGCATGCCGGCCTGTTCGGCAATTTTGCCGAGAACGTGGACGGCGCCCAGATCGCCGTGGGGCTTACCTGCAACATGGCCAATAATATACGTGGCATGCAGGCATCGGTCGTCTCCAACTATGTGGATCAATCCATGAAAGGGGGGCAGCTTGCGATTTACAATTCCGCCCAAACGATGTCCGGCATACAGGTCGGGCTGGTCAACTACGCAGAGGAACTGAGAGGCGTTCAAGTCGGACTGATCAATGTGGACGATGACAGTCCGATCCCATTTTTGCCCTTTTTTCAGGCTGGACTGTAAGCGAGACAACTCACAAGCGTTTGACAGTCTCGAAAAAAATTAATTTTACCTAAACTGAGCGTTTCAAATTTTTAAACTTTTTGTTTTTTTTTATTATTTTAAAAGATTTCAATCAATTCTAGCTTTAAAAATTTGAAACCCTCCGGGATTTCCAATTTTGCCGCATCTACTTTGTCAGCGGATGTCTCGCATAGTCGACTATAGTTCAACATCCGCTTCCTTGTATCTGCAGCAAACTTGAAAATCGCTCAATTTAGGTTTTAGAATGGTAAAGTAAAGAGTTCAAGCTCCGTTTAAGATCTGTGGGCGCGCAAAATACCGAGGGATGCAGTGTACTTAGCTGTACGTAAGATGCCGAGGGACGGAAGCGCCACACAGATATCGGACTTCTTACGAAGCCATCAAGCGTTTGGAATTCTGTGCGATGAAACTGCGAACCTGTATCGATCCTTCCGGCAATTTCGCCTATGGCATTCACAAGCCCGCCTACCGTGTGGAAAACCTAAGGGAGAATAATTCTATACGCCCCCTGGGCTGGTTTAAAAACGGCGCGCCCTGCGACAACCGGGCCAACTTCCCGCCCGGCCAGGTGGACGTGGAGCACGCGGACCCGGTATTTGAAGTGCCCAATCCGTTTCCGTTCAAGGGCGTGACCTATATATTAAAGCGCTGGGCGGATCAGAACGCCAAAGATCCCGGGCGGATTGCTTTGCCCGCCGCACCCAGGGTGTCTTTTACGGAGACGTTGAGGGACTGGGCGGATGAAAGGGTGGTCACGGCCAGCGCCATTGAAGATCTGTTCTATGATTTGCCGGATGCCATCAAGCTCGCCATTGCCGAGACAACCACCGATCCGGCGGATCTAATCTGCTTGGCCCAACTTTCCTGCCATTTTATCTACGACAAAAATACCGGCCACCCGGTTGGCCTTCGGTATCAGAGCGATAAAAAGGGGGGTACCCGTCCGGTCATCTACGACCCCCTTCTCTATGAGATGGTGGCAAACAATGCTTGCCTGCCGGAGCGTTACAAGGAGGTCATGGTACTGCGCCCAGGTATTCAGGGCAGCAGTGAGATTGTGGGCGAATCGCAGGATACCGCCTCCGAGAGTCATGTATTCGAATATCTGCGCCGCAACAGCTATATCCCCTGGGGCCACTATGCGGCAAATAACGCCCATGATGCGGTTCGCTATCGGCTGGCGGATCTGGGCGAGAAAGATATGCGGGCCATGCGCCATCTCTACTACCAGCGGACCTATGTCCGCTTGGCCTATGAACTGGGCGTATCCATCGAGTGCGAGCGGCGGGAACTTTCTGCGGTGGAGTTGGAAAATCTGCGTCGGGATGTCGTTAACGCCCTCTCCATTCCTGAGAAGCAAAAACATCTATCCTGCAATCGGACGCTGTGGGGGTGGAATTTCGGTTTTGATTATGCGCCGAGCGGATACCGGATCCATGCCTCCCATCAGCAGGTCCACCAACAGTACGCCATGGTTCCGGTGGCGTTTGAGCCGCTGGGCGCAGCGGATTCCAGCCTCACGCCCTATGCCTGCGGCGATTGGGTGGCCGATTTTATCGAGGATTTTCGCCGGCAAACCGGCGCATCATTTTTTGATGCCTATATCCGGGCGATTTATAATAATCAGCGGATGGATGGGGCGCCCGGAGAGAGCAGCCTGATCATCTATTCGGATGAGCACGTGATGGTATTTGTGCCCAAGGCTCAGACCTCCCAATGGGAGGTCCAGCTCATGACGCTCTCACCTGTGGGCAATATAATTGAAGCCGACCAGGCGGTGCGAAACGCCATTGACTACGGTATGCTGGTGGCCGCGCGGGTCCTGGAGGCTATGGGGGCCCGTATGGTTTGCGCATTCGAATACTCAAAGGCCATTGATGATTGGAGGGATAACGCTCAGCGGCTGATCTATGTATTCCTACCCAGACTCCCGGAGTCCCCCGGCGCCTTCAGCGAGTCCCAGCTGCGATGGATCAACGGCCATTACCCGGAGGATTTTGCCGCGGCCTGTCGGGCAAAGCTGGCCCAAATCGAAATATGAACCTAAACGCTCAGTTTAGAATGAATATTATTGAAATCAGATCCGGGGCGAAATGCGTCCGCTGGAAGGCTGAAGCCTTACCCCATGGGCGTATCAGCCGGCGACCAATTTTTTAGAGGTTGTCCGGGCATTGCGCATCCATTTCCGCATGGCCGTTAAACGCCGTCCCTCTTTGCCGGCCCAATATTGATGGCTTCGTAAAAAGCGATTTATTGCGCTGGCGCACCATTTTTGCAGAAAGTAACTCTGAAAAGCGTCCGCATTGTCATTTCGAGCGGTAGCGAGAAATCTTTAACAATCAAGATTCCTCGTCACTTTCGTTTCTCGCAATGACAGCAGCGGAAGCTTCTAAGATAATATTAAATATTGTCGAGTTCCTTGGAAGTAACCCCCCCGGGCCAAGGCCCGGGACCGAGCCTAGGAGTAACTTTTACTGTATGGTTGAAGGCACTGAGACGATTCATCCAATTTTGTCATTTCGAGCGACAGCGAGAAATCTTTAACAAACAAGATTCCTCGTCGCTTTTGCTCCTCGGAATGACAGAGAGTTAAGCTTCTGGAATAATAATATATATTTTCAAGTTATTTGGAAGCGATTTATATCGCAGCCGCGGCATTTTTGCAGAAAAGTAACTTGCGATCGTCTTACTTTTTTTACGAGGTAAAGGCACTAAGCTTTTGATTTTTTAACCCAATACCCAATACCCAATACCTAACACCTGATGTTACTTAGAAGTCCAATATCTGTGTGGCGCTGCATTCCTCGGAATTTCACGTGGGGTTAGATATATTTGTAAAAATACAGGTTGCCCCCTATTTATTTTACATTTTTGTATCTGTATATTACAAAAATGTAGAATCCATATATGCGCTTAAATTCTTTTATACCTATAACTTTTTGATCTAACGATAGATAGTTATAATTCCCGTAATGGCATACCCATTGCAATATAAAGGGCAACGGAGGATAAATGAAGGAGGCAAAGACAGATAGTCATGCCCGCCTGGCCGGGCGCCTTGACAGGCAGCGCAAAGAGCTGTTTGAATCGATTGCCGGTGAAGATACGCCGGGGCTGCTCAAACAGCACGCCCAGTTGATCGACGCCTACCTGCGGGATAGCTTCGAGGCTAGCTGGGTCGGGCCGAAGATGCCCATCGTGTCCAATCCCTATGCGATTGTCGCTTTGGGTGGCTACGGCCGTTCTGAGCAGTGTTACTATTCGGATGTGGATTTGCTGTTTCTGTTCAGAAAATCCGTTCCGGATGCATCCGATCAGCTGATTCGGGAAATCGTTTATCCCCTTTGGGATATCAGGCTGGAGGTGGGATATACGATCCAGTCGGTAAATGCCTGCGTCAGGCTGGCAAGCGATGACTACGAGGTTCTGACTGCGCTGCTGGATGCGCGGTTTATCTGTGGGATCTCCTCTGTTTATGCCGAACTCATGGAGACGCTTCGGATGCGGCTGCTCAAACGGATGCCGCATAAAGTGATGAAATGGCTGGTGGAGAGAAACCGGCGGCGGCATGAGGATTTCGGCGATTCCAGCTATCTTTTGGAGCCCAACCTGAAAGAGGGAAACGGCGGCCTGCGGGATTATCATACCGTACGTTGGCTGGCCGCCATCAAATATGGATTGAAGGAAACCCGTGACCTGGAATATACGGGCTGCCTTACCCATAATGAATATAATGAACTGATGGATGCGCTCGCCTTTATATGGAAGGTTCGGAACCATCTCCATGCGCTGTCCGGCAGAAAGTGCGACCAGCTTTATTTTCCCTATCAGTCCAAGGTTGCCGAATTCCTGGGGTTTCTGGGGGCAGAGGGTCAGGCGCCGGTGGAGCGTTTTTTAAGCACCCTGCACGCATACATGACCTTTATCAAGCAGCAGCTTCTGTTGATTCTCTACGAGCTCGGCTTTGAACAGACCGGTAAAAGAAAACCCGGCGAGCGCGAGATAAAGAAATGGCAGGGGCTCCATCTTTATAAAGGCCGGCTCAGCTTCGATTCGCCGGAGTATATCATCGCCCGGCCGGAAATGCTGCTCAAGGTTTTTGAAGCCAGCGCCCGGCTGAAGGTCCCCTTAAGCCGGGAGGCCTTCCGGCTGGTCCGGGAATTCCGTTATCTGGTGGATGATTCGTTTCGGCGCGCTGAGGGCGTTCGAAAATCCTTCGAAAATATCCTGTTATCGCCGGCGCCCACGTTTAACGTGCTGGAGCAGATGCAGAACACCGGCCTGCTTGCGGCTTTGATCCCAGAATTTCAGGCGATCTGCGATAGGATTGAGTACGATATCTATCATCTGTATCCGGTGGGCCGGCATACCCTGCGAACGGTATTTACCATGAAAACCTTTGGCGATACCGGCGATCCGTGCCTGGACAATCTTTGCGGCCGGCTTTACAAAGGGTTCAAGCGCAAGAAGCTCCTGCTTTGGGCGGCCCTTTTGCATGACATCGGAAAAGGGCGTTCTACGGATGATCATTCATCCAAGGGCGCCGCCATAGCGGAGACCGTTCTGAACCGGTTCGGGTATTCGCCGCGGGAGATCGCAACCGTGAAGTTTCTCGTCGAAAACCACCTGGCATTGGCGGCAACCGCTACGCGTCGGGATATCAATGATGAGGAAACCGCCATTAATTTTGCGCGGATGATAAAAGAGCGGGCACGGCTAAAGATGCTTTTCCTGTTGACGGTTGCTGATTCAGCAGCCACAGGGCCAAAGGCATGGAACGAGTGGCGGGCAGTCCTGATCCAGGATTTTTTTCTGAAGGTGTACGGGATTCTGGAAAAAGGAGAGCTGGCCACCAGCTCCGCCGTTAAAGAGATGCAGAAAAAGCGGGCATTCGTTATCGGCCATCAGGACAAGGCATTCGCCGGGATGGATCTCAATGCGGTTTTTGATCTCATGTCCCCCCGTTACGTGCTTTCCGTGGATAGGCGGGAGATTATGAAGCATATCCGTATGTATCTGAATCTGGGCAATTCGGAATTCGTCTGGGATATTGTCCGCGATTCGGACACGAATACGCGAACCGTCACTATCTGTGCAAACGACCGGCCCGGTCTTTTTTCAAAAATCGCCGGCGCCTTTACATTGAACAACATCAATATCCTGAACGCCCAAATCCATACCTGGAGAAACGGCATTGCCCTGGATATTTTCCGGGTGGCGCCGCCGCCGGATCAGATTTTTGAAGATGAACGGTGGCAGCGGGCCGAAGATACGCTTCAGTGGGTTTTAACCGGCGAATTTAATCTCTCGGAGGCAATGGCCCGGAAGAAGTATGATTTTTCAAAGACGACGCCGGATATTTTTACGCAGCCGAACCGGGTGGTGGTGGATAACGAGAGTTCGAGCTTTTTTACGATTATTGAAGTGTTTTCATATGATTTCAAAGGACTGCTTTACCGCGTGACGGATGCCATCAGCCGCTGCGAGCTAAATATCCGAATCGCAAAGATTGCCACCAAGCTCGATCAGGTGGTGGATGTCTTCTACGTCTGGGATGAGCATGAAGAAAAGGTCTTATCCCATAAGCGGGTGGAAGCGGTAAAGCGTTCGATCCGGGATGTATTGCCGGAGAATACCCATGGGACGGTGATGCATACGGGCAACGTGCTAAACGAGTCATCCTGATCAGAACCATTAAACTGCTGAATATGAAAGAGGTTTACAATGAAAACCAGAATTATCCTTTGGCTTTTTTCCATATTACTGTTACCGGTATCTCCGGCATTCGCCGAGGATGCCGTCAATACCGGGGATACGGCATGGATCATCATTTCCACCGCCCTGGTAATGGTAATGACGCCTGCCGGCCTGGCGCTTTTTTACGGCGGGATGTCCCGGTATAAGAACCTGCTTAATACGATCGCCATGACCCTTGTGGCCTATTGCCTGGCCAGTATCATATGGGTGGTATGGGGCTATTCCCTGGCCTTCGGTCCGGATGTATCCGGCTTTATAGGCGGATTCTCCCATGTCTTTTTAAACGGTATTGATGTCAACCATGTCACCGGCAGCATTCCAACCCTCTTGTTTGTGCTGTTCCAGTTGACTTTTGCGGGGATTACGGTGGCCCTTGTGCTCGGCTCGGTGGTAGACCGGATGAGGTTTTCCGCCTGGATCGTCTTTACGATTCTTTGGGTAACGGTTATCTACTGTCCCATGGCCCATTGGGTGTGGGGCGGCGGATGGATGGGGGCCATCGGCGCCCTGGATTTTGCCGGCGGAAACGTGGTCCATATCAATGCGGGCGTCGCCGGTCTGGTTTTGGCGCTTATGCTGGGCAAACGCATCGGCTACGGAAAGGAGGCCATGTTTCCGTCCAGCGTGGCCCTGACATCGCTTGGCGCGGCCATGCTATGGTTCGGCTGGTTCGGCTTTAATGCGGGCAGCCAGCTGGCGGCGGACGGAATTGCGGCTTCGGCATTCATGGTGACCAATACCTCGGCGGCTATGGGCGCGTTGGCCTGGATGTTCGCGGAATGGAAAGGAACCCGGAAGCCGACGGTTCTTGGGCTTGCCTCGGGTATTGTCGCCGGTTTGGTGGCGATTACCCCGGCAGCCGGCTTTGTGAACCTGCCGGCCGCGCTGGTGATCGGTCTTGTAGCCGGCGTCCTCGGCTACATCAGCGTATCAAAGCTCAAAAACCGGTTCGGCTACGATGATACCCTGGATGCCTTCGGTGTTCATGGCATCTGCGGCATATGGGGTGCGCTGGCAACCGGGATTTTTGCCAACCCGACGATTACCGAAGGTGCCTCGGGTCTGATTTATGGCAATCCAATGCAGCTTGTGATTCAGGCGATATCGATTGTCGCCACCATTATTTTTGTGGCTGTAGGCACGTGGATGGTGGTGCTGGTTACCCGGCTGCTTATCGGCGGTATCCGGGTTGATGAGCAAACCGAAATCGAGGGCCTTGATAGCGCCGTTCACGGGGAGCGGGCCTTTGAGGTGGGATGATAGAGGAGGATGTTAAGATATGAAAAAGATCGAAGCGATAATAAAGCCCTTCAAGCTGGATGATGTGAGAGAGGCCCTGAACGAACTCGGCCTCCAGGGCATGACGATTACCGAGGTGAAAGGCTACGGTCGCCAGAAGGGGCATAAGGAGATCTATCGGGGCGCCGAGTACCTGGTGGATTTTATCCCCAAAATCAAGCTGGAAATGGTGGTGGCTACGGATCGGGTGGACGAGGTGGTCGAAACCATCAGTAAGGCCGCGAATACTGGAAAAATTGGTGACGGAAAACTCTTCGTCCTGCCGGTGGAGCAGGCCATAAGGGTGCGAACGGGCGAGACCGGCGATGACGCGATTTAGGGCGGCATAGCCGTAGATACTGGCGACTTGAGACGAGAAACCATAGTTGAGGCATTCTGTCTATTTTTACTTAACGGCAATCAATAGAATAGTTTAAGTTCATCTCGATAAATAATTAATCAGAGGAGGTATGATCATGACAACCCCGAGTGACGTCATTGAACTCGTAAAAGAAAGGCACATCCGGGTGATCGATATCCGATTCATGGATTTTCCGGGTGTTTGGCAGCATTTCACCGTACCGGCGACAGAACTGGAGGAGTCGAGTTTTGAGGATGGTTTCGGCTTCGACGGATCGAGTATCCGGGGGTGGCAGCCGATCAATGCAAGCGATATGCTGGTGGTTCCGGATGCCGCAACAGCCAAAATGGACCCGTTTTTTGAAGAGCCGACCCTGGTGCTGATCGGCAACATCGTCGATCCGGTAACGCTTGAACCCTATTCCCGCGATCCCCGGCATATCGCGCAGAAGGCGGATGCCTATCTAAAGCAGACCGGCATCGGGGATACGGGCTTTATCGGGCCGGAAGCGGAATTTTTTATTTTTGACGATATCCGGTTTGAATCCGGCCGGAACCATGCCTTCTACAGTGTGGATTCGGAAGAGGGGATCTGGAACAGCGGCCGGGATGAGTTCCCCAATCTCGGGCATAAGCCGCGCCATAAAGAAGGCTATTTCCCGGTTCCGCCGATGGACAAGTTCCAGGATATACGCACTGAGATGATGCTGACGCTACAGGATTTGGGTATTGATGTGGAGTGCCAGCACCATGAGGTGGCCACTTCCGGGCAGGCGGAAATCGATATGCGGTTTAAACCGCTAGTGGAAATGGGCGATCAGCTGGTCTGGTTTAAGTACGTGTTAAAAAACGTGGCAAGAAAACATGAACGGACGGTCACATTCATGCCCAAACCCCTGTTCGAAGACAACGGCACCGGCATGCATACCCATATCAGCATCTGGAAGGAAGGCGAGCCGCTTTTTGCCGGGGATAAATACGCCGGCCTTTCCCAGGAGGCCCTGTATGCCATCGGCGGCATTTTAAAGCACTGCAAGGCGTTGTGCGCGTTCTCCAACCCGACCACGAATTCCTATAAGCGGTTGGTCCCGGGATTTGAGGCGCCGGTCAACCTGGCCTATTCCAGCCGGAACCGAAGCGCCGCACTGCGGATCCCCATGTATTCCGCTTCTCCCAAGGCCAAACGGATCGAATTCAGGACCCCGGACCCGTCCTGCAACGGCTATCTGGCATTTTCCGCCATGCTGATGGCGGTAATCGACGGGATTGAGAACAAAATTGATCCGGGCGATCCGCTGGACAAGAATATTTACGATCTGCCGCCGGAGGAGCTGGCAGAGATCGATTCCACGCCGGCCTCATTGGACGAGGCCCTGGCATCGCTCGATGAGGATCACGAGTTCCTTTTAAAGGGCGATGTGTTTACTCCGGATGTGATCGAGCGCTGGATCGAATACAAGTCGGAACACGAAGCCGATGCGGTGAGGCTCCGACCGCATCCGCATGAATTCTATCTTTACTATGATATTTAGATTTAAGGGCCCTCGCTGTTAGGGTTCCCAGGCATATCCCAGTGACGAGGGCCCTGAATCCATGGGATTGGGTGCCGGCTATTATTGAGCCGGTTTACCTGCTTTCCTGGGGATATACCATTTTGCCGGCCGCGGCCACGTCATAGCCCTCAATGGATTGGGCGATATCTTTGAATTCGGGGTCCAGGAGAAGCCCCAGGAAACTCTGAACCCCCTTGTCAAAAAACCGTTCCTTGGTAATCAAAAGGTCGTAGCGTTCCCAGCGCAGCGGGATAAAATCCAGCCCCAGAAGCGAGGCCACGGGGCGGATGCCGGGGCCCGCGTCGGCTCTGCCGGATAGGACCTCGAGGCCCACGTCCATGTGGCTGGCCACTTCATTTTCATAGCCGTTGATCTTCCCGCCCGTTATGCCTTCTTTCTTGAGCTCCCGGTCAAGCAGCAGCCGCGTGCCGGTGGCAAGGGAGCGGTTGACGATCCTGACACCGGGCCGGCCCAAATCTTTTACCGCCTGAATCGATTGGGGATTCCCCGGCT
>JAGXLR010000048.1 GCA_018334555.1 Desulfobacterales bacterium | reverse complement strand
CCAACACCGGGGCCAATGGCTCCCAGTCCCATAGCCAGACCGGCACCAAGCAATGCGGATGCTTGTACCAGATGTGCGCCTTCAATAGCCATGTCTTCCTCCTTGATATAGGTTAAATTAAATGACGAATATGAGTACCAATGCGACGACCAGAGAATAGATGCCGGTAGATTCTGAGACCGCCTGCCCAACCAGCATGATGCGGGTCAACTCCGGAGTCGCCTCTTGGTTTCTTGCGATCCAGCGCACCGCGCTCCGGGCAGTCGCGCCCTCACCGATACCCGGTCCGATCGCGCCAAGCCCCATGCAAACCCCTGCACCCATTAGGGCCATTGCCGCACCCAGTGACTCACTCGGGGCGAAGCCTTTAAAAAGCAGAATGAATGCGACTAGAAGGCCGTAAATCGCTGTCGTTTGGGTTACAGCCTGTCCGAGCAGCATGATATTGGTCACTGTGCTCGCGCTTGTGGGCTGTCGGGCCATGCCCTCACAGCTGGTTTGGGCCACCAGCCCGCCGCCGAGACCGGAGCCGATTGCGCCGAACCCCGCGGCAAAACCGGCACCCAGAATCGCGGCCCACGTCGGTGCGACCGGCATCCCTGAAAAATCGCTGAACAAAAGAATAAACGAAATGACCAGAGCAAATATGGACGGCGTCTGGCAGACAGCGGAGCCAATCAGCATGTTGGTGGTCAGCTGGTTGCTCATCGCCGGCTGCCTGGAAATCCCGGCGCAGGCTTCACCGGCGGGAAAACCGGAGCCAATGCCCGATCCGACGGCACCCAGCCCCATGCTCAGGCCGGCGGCCAGAATAACGCATACCGCCACTACAGATTGTCCCGAAAAGTTGGTAAACAATAGAAGCATGGCGACCACAAGCGCAAAAATCGCCGCAGATTCCGCTATTGCCTGACCAACGAGCATCCCTTTAAAAATATCCCCGGACATCTGGGGGTTTCTGGAGATCGCGATATTGGCTTCAGATGCGGTAAAGCCTTCTCCAATCGCCGCACCTATGGCGCCAAACCCCATGGCCAGACCGCCGCCTGTAAATGCGGCCACTTGAATCCATATGTCGATATCGAATGTCATGCCTAGTTAACCTGCACTGCAATATATACCAAAGTTAGCATCGTAAATACGAACGCCTGGATCGCGCCGATGAAGATGAAGAAGAATCCCGTCAGAAAGGGGGGCAGTACCAGACTGAAGACCAGATAGGTGACCACAATAACGATGATATCGCCTCCCATGATATTTCCGAAAAGACGAAAGGAAATAGAAATTACCTTGGCCAGTTCCCCGACGAGGTTCAGCGGCAGCATGAAAAAGAGGGGCTCGCAATAGCCCTTGAGGTATTTTTTTAGCCCTTTTTTCCGGATGCCGGCGTAGTGGGAAATGACAAACCCCATAATCCCAAGACTGAGCGTTGTGTTGAGATCGCTGGTGGGCTCCCCAAGATAAGGCAAAACGCCCAGCCAGTTGCAGAGCAGTAAAAACATGAACAATGCCGTGATAAGGGGGGCGTATTTTCGGGTTAACTCTTTATCCAGCGTATCCGCGGTCAGCTCATAGAACTGATTGATAAAAACCTCTCCGAGGGTCTGGATCGGACCCGGCACAAGGCTTTTTTTTCGAGTGGCCAGGTATCCGAAGACGAGCAGGCCGATAATGACGATCCAGGTTTGAATGATCGGTTCAAGGTTAAACGTCATTTCATGGCCGAAAAGCGGGACGATAAGCTGATGGATTTCTCCGAGATCTTCCATGGCGTTTTTTTAAAACAGTTGTTTTTTTTGGGTTCTCATTTTTATATGGCGGCTGATGTGCTCGGTCATTATCACCAGTTGAACGCTGAATAAACCGACGACGGTCGCGGCCATATTAAACCTGTTCAGTTTAATGGAGAGCGCCAACGGTATGGCCAGCAGCCCATATCTTAAAAAGATCAGCAAAAAAGAGATGCCGGCGCTTTTTTTTCTCGAATGTCCGATGCGCATCGGCAGGGTCTCCCCCATCAGCACGAAATTGATGATGCTGAAAAGGGTGCCAAGAATGAGCCCCTTGCCGATGGGCTCTAACGCCAGAATGAAACACAGGATACCGGCAATAACGGCGAAAGCCAGTGCAATCGAGCAGTATATTTTTTCGGTTTCCCTAATCGTTTCCATTTTCTTCTTCATTATGGCTATCGGGGTCAATAACCTCCATAATCTGCCGATATACGACAACGCCGCCCCCGATAATCCCAAGAACGGTAAAGATGACGATAAAAGGCCCTTTTATACCCATCCATTTATCGAGATAGAACCCGATAAAAAAACAGAGCATAATACATCCGGCCATGGTCAGGCCCAGCTGCATGACCAGCTGGAGATTTTCCATCCACGGCCGATTCTCTTTATAGCTGAACCCTCGTTTGTTCTTTCTGCTCATTTTGCGGCTTTATCTAACGAAGCTGTTTTGATATCAGATTAAAGATTTAACCGTCAAGTAAATATTTTATTTTATTTAACTAACATAAAATCTAATATTTTTGGGCGTGTACAGCTATACATGGACGACATTGCTCAATTTAGGTAAAATCAATAAACCCATCCGAATATCCCCAGACATATGATATTTGTAATGATAGGGATGGCGTAAATGATGCTGACGGCGGTGACTTTGGCGGCTATTGGCCGCATTCTGACGACTAGCAGCGTAATGAGAAAAAAATGGAGATAGCCGATCAGGAAAATGAGCCATATGCCGCCGAAGGAAAGGTTCCACCAGGGATATTCCCAGACCAGATGGCCGCCGATATTTAAAAGGCACTCTACAAAAACACAGAATGCGGCATAACCGATAGCCCAGAACCAGGCGTTGGGTATCCCCAGTATTTTTTGGGCCGGATTTTCGAAAAGGGTGTGGTAATAAATAATCCCGGCAATGGCGAACATGAACATGATTTCAATATTCCATCCCACCATGGTCCGCAGGGCGGTATCCCCCGGTGTCGTCCAGAAAGCCGAGTGTTGGGTGAAATGGAAAACCAGACCGTTCCACGTTTCATTGATAAAATCCAGGCCAAATAGGGTTAGCCCGGCAAACACGGCATTCCATTGCCCCGATTGCCTGGCGTTTTTTATTTCAACGGCGTAAATATAGACTACAATGGCAAGAAGCGGAATCACATACCATTCAATGGTGCTCAAATCCCTTAGCCCCTTAAGAGCCTGTTGAGAGGCAGGTGTCATATCAATACCTCCTTCGATGACAGGGTTTTTAAAGATGCCCGCTCGGTAAAAAGCGGTCTATGCTACAGTTTTGGAATGAACAGTTTTTAACGAGACGGTTATAACTATGGCATGGTACCCGGCCCCTTGAACGGTGGCGCATCGTTGCCTTCAGGGGGATAATGGGGCGCCTATTTTGCCTGAAGGATGTTGGGGATGAGTTTTGCGAGTTGTATCTGCATGAAGTATGCATTCCCTTCAGGCTCCATCAATACCAGAAATCTGAAGTTTCCCTCTTTCATTATATCAGAGGACATCAGCAGGATCAGCCCTTTGGCTGTGTGGACGGTCAGGCCGGTGCATTTATCAAAGCCTTTTTGGTAAATGGTTTGGTGGCAGTCACTCAGCAGTTTATTAAAGGCGGCCGCAAAATGTTCGAAATCAACGGGCTCATCCACTGTATGGGTAGCAAGAACGGAACCGTTCGGGGTTAATATGGAGATCCCCTTATAGCCTTTAATGGTGCGCAGCATATTGACATATCGGTCCAGGGTGGTCTGCAGTTTGCTCTGTCCTGAGGGCTTGGCCGGCTGTGGTGTCGGTTGCTTTTTCCGGGGGTCGGCTTCGCGTGCGGGCTTGTTGGGGTTTCCCCAAAGGGCCCCGGCGATCTCCATAAGCTCTGCCCGGATGGTTTTTTTTGTTTTCTCTTTTGGTAGCTCTGAGAGGGAAATGCTGGTTCGATCCCATTTTATCATTTCTCGAGCCGCCTGTTCACCTGAAAGATGATTAAAATGGGCATCCATAAGTATGCCGCGGTCAAAATACAGGTAGCCCTTTTTCTGGCCCCCGCTGGTCACATCGAGGCGGCAGGATTTCCGGGACATTTCAACCATCGGCAGAAAATTGCGAAGAGTGATGCCTTTGCGGCTCAACCCCTCGTCTTTCAGATTCTGGGCAACAAATATGGCAGAGGCGAGGTTGCCGAATTGAAACGGCTTCTGCATATAGTAGAGCACATTTTCTTGAGCCATACCGCGGAACCAAGGCTTGGGGGTATCCTCATCCACCAGAATGATACACGGCGTATCCTGCCGTTTACGGGTCATGAACGCGACCAGCTCGACTCCTTGGATCTTGGGCAAGTTGACAGCGGTAATAAAAACCGCAATCTTATTTTTAGATAGGATCTCTAATGCCGTTTTGCCGTCCCTGGCTGTCAGGAGCTCAAAGTGATGCAGGTCTTTAAAGCCTTTTTCGATGTCGTTCAATGTATCTTGGTCGTTTTCGACGAGAAGTACTTTATCCATTCTATAATCCAATCGTCTCCGTTTAAAGGCGGATCATCGGGTTAAGAACTCCGGCAAATTCAGATCGCTCATCACTTTAACCTAAATTGAGCGATTTTCAAGTTTGACGCAGTAGATGCGGTGAAATTGGAAATCCCGGAGGGTTTCAAATTTTTTGATTTAAAAAATGATCCAATATCCTAAAAATAAAATAAAAATTAAATCTTGATGGCTTCGTAAAAAGTCCAATATCTGCGTTGCGCTGCATCCCTCGGAATTTCACGTACGCCTATGTACGCTGCATTCCTCGGGATTTGCGTCGCCTTGATCTTGAACTTTTTACTTTGCCATCTAAAATCGACTTTTTACGAGATTGTCAAATCTTCAAAAAATTGAAACGCTCAATTTAGGTTTAGATATCTTTTAAACCTATTTATTATCGACCCCCATATGTTTTTGTCAATAAGTTTCAAGTATATATCAAGAATATGGGATCCATTTTGGAAACATTTTTCCCCTGCTGCAGCCAGGCGCGGGCCACCAGAAAAGAGTATATTTATTTGAAATATTTTGTTATACTTTAAAAATGGGAGGGACGAGTAGGCCATTGGGTGTGCTTTTGACGATGCCAAAAAAAAATGCCGTCAGGCGAATCGGTATGCTGATACTGGTGCTTGTTATCTGCGGCCTTCCTGTCTTTTCCGGCTTCGCCGCTTCCGCAGGCCAGGCCGTGATTTCTCTGGCAAGCTATAATGTGGAGAACCTGTTTGATCTAAAAAGGGATTCTACGGAGTATCCGGGATATATACCGGGCGGCCGGCTCGGATGGAACCGTAAGACGGCAAATATCAAGCTGGACCATCTGGGCCGGGTGATCAATGATCTGGATGCCGATATCCTGGCGCTTCAGGAAGTAGAATCCAGAGCCGCGCTTGACCAGTTGAACCGGCGCCTCGCCGAGCCGTACCCCCATACCGTCATTGCGGACAGCAAACCCACTACGGTCAAATGCGCCCTGATGTCGAGGCTTCCCATCGATGCGTCAACAGAGATAGCCGTTGCCGGAAAAGCCGCCCGCAATATTCTGAAGGCAGAAATAAGGGTCGCGGACCATGCACTGGTGGTCTTCGTAAACCACTGGAAATCCAAAACCGGGCCGGAAAGCCGGCGGCTGCCATACGCCCGGGCATTGGCGGAGGCAATCAAGTCGCTTGACGCGGATACCGATTTTGTCGTCCTCGGCGACCTGAACAGCAACTATAATGAATTCAAAACGTTCAAGAATGCCGAGGCGCTAAACGATACGAGCGGGATCACCGGTATCAACCATATATTGAATACGCTCCGCCAGGGACGCCTGGTCGATGAGCGAATGTTGAGCCGCCAGCCGCAAAACGGTATCTATCTATATAATCTATGGCTCGAGGTGAACACGAAAAGGCGATGGTCGGTGCGGTTTTTCGGGCGTAGGCAGAGTCCGGACCATATTATCGTCTCCCCCGGTCTCTATGATGGTAAAGGCATTTCCTATGTTGACAACTCTTTTGATAAATTCGATCCCGGCTACTTGTTCAGGGGAGGGCGCATCCGGCGGTGGCAGCGGACCGGTAAGGGCCGTGGCAGGCATCTTGGAAGGGGGTTCTCAGATCATCTGCCGATTTTTGCCTGGTTTGCCCCGCGTCCATTCAGCTACCTTCCGGATGTGCCGTATCCCGAGAAAACAGTTCCTATTGCGGGGCTTTATCAGTCCAAAACGGGCAGGGTAAACTACCGGCTTCGTCGATGCGCGGTTATATATAAATATCGGAAATACACGGTCCTCAAACAACGAAAGGGTCGGTCGGTTCTGGTATACGGGGCCGGAGAACAATTAAAACAAGGCCATATATATGATTTGACCGCCAACTATTTGAAACGCTATTATGGTATGCTTGAGATTACGAGGGTGGACGCCGTTCGCCGGATAAAAGAGGCGGAGGATGTGACAGGGTTTTTTATCGATCCGGCGGGTCGTTCGCTTGCCGGTTCGGATCTTACCAGCGAGGTCGTTCGCCGGATCGAGGGGACGTACCGCAATGGCTGGCTGTATTACGGCCGGCAGCGGAAAATCCGACTGTTCGCCCGGGACAAGGCCTTGCTGCCGGAGAACGGATCAAGCATTATTTTACGAAATATCAGAATCGGTTACCATCATCACCCGGAGCTCGTACTGGAGCGTCCGGGGCAGATTGTTGTAAACCGTCAAGGGGGTTAGAATGGCCAGCGGCAATATACTCGGTATTGATATCGGTTCAGTGTCTATCGGTTTGGTGACAGTCACGCCGGAGCGCCATGTGATTTATTCCGCCTATGGATTTCACCATGGGGATATCCCCGGCTGTCTGGAGGGATTGTTGGATGGCGTGGATATGGCATCCGTAAACGCGGTGGCGGCTACTGAGGGGACACCGGCCTTGATATTTGCGGACCGGCGCTATGACCATCAGATTGCCCTGATCCGCGCGGTGAAAGCTCTACATCCGGAGGCCGGGGGCATATTGACGGTCGGCGGGGAAAAGTTTAAGCGGATTCGATTCGATGAAAACGGTGAATATGCCGGCAGCCGGACCAATACCGCATGTGCGGCGGGAACGGGAAGCTTCCTGGATCAGCAGGCCAGCCGGTTAAACCTCGCCGGAATTCAACAGTTGAGCGAACTCGCCATAAACAATAAGAATCGCATTCCAAAGATTGCCACACGCTGCGCCGTTTTTGCCAAAACCGATCTGATACATGCCCAGCAGGAGGGCTATGCGCTGGAGGAAATCTGTGAAGGGCTGTGCCGGGGGCTTGCCAAAAATTTGGCGGACACCCTGTTTCAAGATGATCAGTCCCCATCCCCCCTGATTTTCTGCGGCGGCGTGTCAAAAAATGCGGCGGTAGCAAAACATATCAGCGAACTCACCGGGGCTGAAATCTTTGTCGATGACATGTCGCATCTCTATGAAGCCATTGGTGCGGCCTACGACTTAATCGACGAGGGTTTGGATATCAGAACCGGCCGATTCGAAAAGCCCGGTGATCTGGTCCGGGAGCATCGTATCATCAAGCAATGCGACAATCCGCCGCTCCAGCTTGAGCTCTCGGATTATCCGGTATTTGACAGCCTGGCCGCCTATCATTTCGCCGTGGATTACGATACCTGCCAGAATGAGGTCGAAGTCGATATTTATGAGCCTCTGGATGCGCAAAGTCCGGTTTCGATTTACATCGGCATCGATATTGGCTCCACCAGCACCAAGGCGGTCTGGTTGAATCGGGAAAAAACCTTGCTGGCCGGATTCTATACCAAAACTGCCGGTCGTCCGGTCGATTCCATGCGGGGTGTCCTGGCGGCAATGGACGATCTGATCCAAAAACGGGGGCTCTCCGTCAATATCCTGGCGGTCGGCACCACCGGCTCCGGCCGCAAGTTTGTGGGCCGCATCATTGGCGCGGACCTGATTATTGACGAGATCACCGCTCACGCACGGGCGGCCTGCGAGCTCGATCCGGCGGTGGATACCATCATTGAGATCGGGGGCCAGGATTCCAAGTTCACCACGTTAAAAGACGGCATGGTTACCTCCTCGATTATGAATACGGTTTGTGCGGCCGGAACCGGGAGCTTTATCGAGGAGCAGGCCCAAAAGCTGGGCTGTCCGCTCTCAGAGTATTCCGATCGTGCCGAGAGGGTCTGGTCGCCGGTGGCCAACGACCGGTGTACGGTTTTTATGGAGCGCGATATCAACTACTATTTGAGCCGGAACTACACTGTGGATGAAGTTTTGGCCACCGCGCTGCATTCGGTTCGGGAGAACTATCTTACCAAGGTGGCGGATGAGAGCAGCATTGGTGATGTGATTTTTTTCCAGGGCGCCACGGCCAAAAACAGGGCGTTGGTAGCCGCCTTTGAACAGCGATTGAAAAAGCCGATTTTGGTGTCCCGTTTCTGTCATTTAACCGGCGCCATGGGAACCGCCCTGCAGCTTGCCGATGACGGGGTTGAACAATCAAATTTCCGGGGAATCTCGCTTTATCGCCAGGAGATTCCGGTCCGATCCGAAGTCTGCAACTTCTGCACGAATCACTGCAAAATCACGATCGCCGAGATGGACGACGGCCCCGTTGCCTTTGGATTTTTGTGCGGCAGGGATTACGATACCCATCATTTTGTGAATAACAATACCTCCGGGTTTGATTTGATCAAGACCCGGGAAAAGGCGTTTGCATTTCAGCCGAAGCATTCCGATCCGAATGGCGTGACGGTTGGCATCCCGGCGGCGCTCTATCTTTATGAAGACCTGGCATGCTGGCGCCGGTTCTTCGATCGGTTCGGCATCCGGACCGTAACCAGTGAAAACTGTCCGGATGCGGTTAAAACCGGCAAGCAGTATACCGGGGCCGAGTTCTGTGCGCCCATTTCAGCCCTTCATGGCCATATCAAGTATCTGCTGGACCGTGCCGATTATATTTTTATGCCCTATTATCTTGACAACCGGGAAAAAAATACAACCGCACGCCGGCAATACTGCTATTATTCTCAGTTTGTGCCGTCCCTTGTCTCCGGTTTGGCGGCGGACGAAAATCGTTTTCTCATGCCCGTACTGAAATATATATACAGTATCTTTCATACCCGCATCCAGTTGTTCTGGATGCTGAAACGGATCACCCGTCGAAGTATCAATTTTTTTGAAGTGGCTTCCGCCTATGACAGCGCGTTTGCCCATAAGGCCAAGGCCGTGGACCGGCTGCGCCGGATCTACAAAGATGAGCTGGGCGCTGCCACCGATATCAGCGTCGTTTTATTGGGAAGGCCCTACACGGTACTGCCGCCGTCCATGAATAAAGGCATTCCCGCCATTTTCGCCGCATTCGGAGTCAAAACCTTTTTTCAGGACATGGTGGTGGATCCCCATCATGAGTATCCGGAGATCAAACCGCTGCTTGATGAAGTCCACTGGAACTACGCGGCCGATATCATCTGTGCGGCCACTGTCGCTGCCCGAACGCCGGGGGTTTATCCGGTTTTTATCACCTCCTTCAAGTGTGCCCCGGACGCCTTTGTCAAGGGGGTGTTCAAAGACATCATGAACGCCTGTCAAAAACCGTATCTGGTGTTAGAAACAGATGAGCATGACTCCAGCGTAGGCTATGAAACCCGGATCGAGGCCGCCATAAGGGCGTTTCGCAATCATCAGAAACTGCACCGGCATCAGCCCGACGGCCAAGCTCCCGCCGCCCTGAGACGCGTCAATCCAGAGAAGAATCAATACCTCGCCGGCCGAACCCTGGTCATGCCCAACTGGGATCCGCTGACCTGTCCCTTGATTGTTGAGAATTTGAAGCGCGAGGGGGTGGATACCCGTCTGATGGATCAGACGCCGGAGATGGTTCAGCAGAGCATGGGCTTGAACCGCGGCCAATGCGTTCCGATCAATGTCATTGTAAAGGGCTATATCGACTATATCCATACCCATGGCCTGGATGCGTCCAAAACCCTGCTCTGGATGGGCGAGTCGAATATCGCCTGTCACCTGGGCCTTTATCCCTATCAGCTCAAACAGATACTGAATGACTATTCCGGGGAAATGAGCCAGACCGGGGTATATGCCGGTCCCCTGTCATTTACCGACATTTCCCTGCGGGCGGCGATCAACACCTATTTCGCATTTATGTTCGGCGGGATGCTGAGAAAGCTGGTCTGCAGAATTCGTCCCTATGAGACGGTCAAGGGGGTAACGGATCGGGTGATGGATGAAAGCCTGGCGATTTTGCGCGAGGCATTTGCCGGGCAGTGCTCCAAGGAGTCGGCCGTATCCGAAGTGGTCTCCCGTTTTGAGGAGATCCCCGTGCAGCGTGAGACGCGGCCCAAGGCGGCGATTTTCGGCGATTTGTTTGTCCGGGACAATCCGGTGATGAATGAGGACCTGCTTCATTTTATAGAGGCCTGCGGCGGTGAGGCCATCACCACCCCCTATACGGATTATGCGAAGATGATTGCCCGGGCCTATTTTAAAAAATGGTTTACCGAAGGCCGCTACCTGGAGCTGATCCGGTCGAAAACCCTGCTGATGGGGCTGGCTTACCTGGAGAAAACGTATTTCCGGTATTTCAACCGCATCCTAAATGAGCCGGAGCCGGTCTATGACACGCCGGCGGCGGAAATTTTGTCGCCCTACCGCATGATCGCCGAGCAGACCGGGGAGTCCATGGACAATATTTTGAAAATCTATCATCTCACCCGACACCATCCGGATCTCTCCCTTTTTGTTCAGACCAGCCCGGCGCTTTGCTGCCCCTCGTTGGTTACCGAGGCGATGGCCTCGGAGATTGAATGCCGCAGCGGCATCCCCGTCGTTTCAATAACCTATGACGGCACGTGGGCGGAAAAAAACCACGCGATTATTCCCTACCTTAAATTCCCGAGGGGCGGGGACAAAAATCGTATGGCCGGGCGCATATCAAAGGCCGGTTAGGTTTACCGGCGAGGTGGGCGATGTTAACAAGGCAAATCATCTTGTAGAGTTTCTATGCACTGGATACCCTGGAGATTTATAACCAAACGGGCGGCCCGGGCCTATGGCGTTATCGATCCGGTTACGTTTCTGGCGAGGTTGCGGCGCTTCTCCCAGCCCTCTGAAGTTCAGGAGCCGATCGAGCTGCTGCGGGCGGGCATTTTGTTTCATGCCCGGGGGCTCATTAATACCAAGGCCATCCAGCATAATCTGGACTGGGTCTGGCCTTACTGGGTCGAGCGTCAATTCAATCCGTCAGACCATTCCTTTATTCCCCGCGCATTTTCGTTTAGCCATGTCAACCTGACCCACAGGAACTGGACGGCGGTGGGCCATCCGGAGCTGCCGATCTATCCGATCGTCGATCCCCGAGGGCTGGTAACGCCGCTTTACGACGGCTGGTCACTTGATCTTTGGCTCATGACCGGGGATAAGCATTTTTTGCTGCCGTCCCGGCTCGATGAAGTGGAACAGAAGTGGCAGCTGAATCCAAACCTTTGTATCCATACCCATGCCAGGCAAAAGGACGCCTCCCTTAGCTGGGTGGTCTGGCTGGAGGTTCAAAAAGGCGTCCCCGAACTCTATATACGGGCAAAAGGAAAAGCCGGGTCAGCCGGCTGGCTGGTGGTGGCCCTTCGGCCGTATAATCCGGAGGGGATTCAATTCATTGAAAAGGTGTCAAACGAACCGAGTCTTCCCGGATGGTTGATAAACGGCCGGTATATGGTTTGTTTCAACGAGCCGCCGTCCGATGTCATGTTCTCCAATTATGATGACGGCGATGTCATCCATCAATTGGACCGCCCGGGTTTGCAGAACGCCGTATCATGCCGGGTGGGAATGGCAAGCGCCGCCGCCCTGTTTTCGATAGACAGGCAGGAGGGGCGCTCAATCGATGTCCGGGTGCCGCTTGAGAGTGAACTCCCCCGGCGGCATCTATTCACCGCCAGTTCGGCGGAAAAGGCCTGGTCGTCAGCCCTTTCGGGCATAGCCCGGCTGGATATCCCGGACGAACGAATCCAATCCCTCTATGATGCCGCAACAAGAAGCCTGTTATTGTTGTCCGCCCGCCAAATCGTGCCGGGTCCGTATACCTACAAACGTTTTTGGTTTCGCGATGCCTGTTTGATGTTAAACGCCCTTATGGCGATCGGCTGTTTACAGCGGGCCGACCGAATCCTGGACGCTTTTCCGGATCTTCAGAAAGTGACCGGTTACTTTCAGTCCCAGGAGGGCGAGTGGGATTCCAACGGTCAGGTGCTCTGGATTATGGAGAGATATCTCCGGCTGGCCGGCAAATATCCGAATAACCGGTGGCTCAGGTCGATTTACAAGGGCGTCCAATGGATTAAAAACAAGCGCTGTGACAGGGATCAGCCGGTTGCCCATGCCGGGCTTTTTCCCGCTGGCTTCAGCGCAGAGCATCTGGGGCCGAATGACTATTACTATTGGGACGATTTTTGGGGGCTGGCCGGGCTCAGGGCGGCTGAAAGAATTGCCGGCAGCCATTCAGCCGGGCGAAGGAAGGATGTTGCCGATGAGGCCAAAGATTTTGAGGATTGCATATTCAACAGTATTGCCGCTATTCCGGAACACCGCAGCCGGGGGGGTATCCCTGCCACGCCCTATCGGCGGATGGATGCCGGGGCCATCGGATCAATGGTGGCGGACTATCCGCTTCAGATCACAGATGCCATGGATGCGCGCATCGGCCAGACCATGGAGTTCCTGATCCGCCACTGTTTCCATAATGGAGCGTTTTTTCAGGATATGATCCATTCCGGCATCAATATTTACCTGACGTTAGATATCGCACAGACCCTGCTGCGCCGGCAGGATGACAGGTACCGGGAGTTGATTCAGGTCGTCGCTGATATGGCCTCTTCAACCGGACAGTGGCCGGAAGCCGTTCACCCCATCACCGGGGGCGGATGCATGGGGGATGGCCAGCACGGATGGGCGGCTGCGGAATGGATAATGATGATTCGAAACCTTTTCGTTCGGGAAGAGAAGGAGACGCTTATTCTTGGCTCCGGTATTTTCCCCGAATGGCTGAAACCGGGTCGGACAATCGGATTCGGTCCGACGCCGACGCCTTACGGCGCGGTTTCCCTACAGTTGAATGCGGACGGCGAGTGTCTGCATCTCAACCTCGATATTGACTGGCAGAAACAGGGCGGGCCCCCGGAGGCGATAATTATCGCCGTGCCTGGCTACCGACGCTTCAGCCTGCCGGATTTTTCCAGGAAAACATTTATTTTGGAGAGCGCAGACGCATGAATATCTGTATGTTCACCAATACCTATCTGCCGCATGTAGGCGGTGTGGCGCGGTCAGTGGCCAATTTTACTGAGGATATAAGGCAAATGGGGCATCACGTCCTTGTTGTGGCGCCGACTTTTCCGGAAAGCGACCCCGGCGAGGATGCGGAGGAGGTCCTAAGGGTACCGGCGATTCAGAGTTTTAATGGAAGCGATTTTTCGGTCCGGATTCCGCTGCCGTTTATTATCAATGAAAAAATCGATGCCTTCAAACCCGATATCATCCACAGCCATCACCCGTTTCTGCTTGGTGATTCCGCCCTTCGCGCGGCCTATCGCCGGAATCTGCCGCTGGTGTTCACCCATCACACCCTCTATGAAGCCTATACCCATTACGTATCCAACAGTTCGACGGCCATGAAGCGGTTTGCCATCAAACTCTCGACCCTGTATGCCAACCTGTGCTATCAGGTGGTGGCGCCGAGTGACAGTATCGCCGGGCTTATTGCCGGGCGCGGCGTTAAACGGCCCATTGAGATTATCCCGACAGGGATTGATTTTGAATTTTTCAATGAAGGCGAGGGCCGGTATTTTCGCAAGCATTTTGGTATTCCGCAGGACGCCCGGGTTATCGGTCATCTCGGAAGGCTTGCACCGGAAAAGAATTTGGTATACTTGGCAGAAGCCGTGGCCTGCGCCATGAAAAAAGATGCGCAGGCCTGGTTTTTGGTCGTGGGCAGTGGACCGGCGGAGGCCGATATCCAAAGCATACTAAAGCAAGCCGGGATGGCCGACCGGCTGGTAATGGCGGGCAAGCAGACGGGAGAGAATCTGCGGGAGGCCTATCAATCCATGGACCTATTCGTTTTTGCGTCTAAATCGGAAACGCAGGGGGTGGTCCTGGCCGAAGCCATGGCCGCCAAGACGCCGATTATCGCCCTTGATGCGCCGGGTGCCCGGGAGGTTGTCGAAGACGGCGTCAATGGCCGGCTGCTTCCGGGATCATCAGATACAAAAGCGTTTGCCGAAGCCGTTCTTTCATATTTTTCAGGTGACCGGGGGGCGGAAAAATGGCGGGAGGCCGCCATTGAAAAAGCGAAAGCATTTTCCCGTGAAAACAGCGCCCGAAAAATGGTTCAGCTATACAACCGGATTGTCGAAAAAGGCTTTGACCATCTGCCGGGCTCATTTCCGGAGGCCTTTATCCCCTGGGATAGTCTCCAGCGAACGATAAAGGCGGAGTGGAACCTGTTATCGCAGAAGGCGGCGGCGTTTGTGCAGACCGTACAGGTGCCCCCCGGCCAGGCCGATGATCAATAGCAGGCCAAGAAAGCGGATATGAAAAAAGATTTAGCAAGTACCATACGACAGGATAAAGTGCTGGCCGGGATAGCTATAACAGGCTTAGTTGGCTGTATTCTGTTGGCCATGTATCTGATGATCCGCTTCGATCTGCTCGAGCAGGCCACCGCCTTGATCAACAAAAACACCCCGGCGCATCTTTTTCTTCTGCTGATGCTGGTACTTCCACTTGTCGGGGTGCCGCTCAGCGTTTTTCTTTTTGTCCTGGGCATCAAGTTCGGTATCGGATACGGGATTCTGCTCCTGGAAATCATTATGCCCCTTCATATCCTGGCCTCCTACGCCATCGCCCGCATGATCCGAAAACCAATGGTGTCATTTCTGGTCAATCGGAAAAACTATCACATCCCCGAAATACCGGAAAACAAGACCGCCCTGTTTAGTTTTCTGCTTTTGGCGGTGCCGGTTTTCCCCTATGCGGTCAAAAACTATATCCTGCCGCTGACCGGCGTGCCGTTTCGCTATTGCATGTGGTTGAATTGGGCTGTCCAGGGCACGCTGTCGATTCCGTTTGTCATATTAGGCAAATCCACGGCGGACATGAATTTGCTGCTCTTTGGTATCACTCTGGCCGTATTGGCGGTTTTATTTTTGGGCCTTCGATGGCTGCGCCGTTGGTATGAGGCCCTCTGATTCAGTCCTTTCTAAATAGCTTCGGGTATTGGGTATTAGGTGTTAGGTTAGTGCCCAATAAATGGCTAATTTGCCCAATTTCTGTGCCAGACTCAAATTTTAATCCTCTCGGGCATGCTTCGCGTATGCCTGCGGTTAAAATTTTCGCCTTCCTTAACAGGGGGAACCGGTTTTACGAAACAAATGGTTGATCTAAGCGGCTGGTTGGGTTTAGTATGACGACGAATTCAGTTTCTGCGGGAAAAACAATGCACTAAACCCCTTATCATCAATAAAAAGGTAAAAAGACGGCTACATTAACACGATTATGCTAAAGGAGGGATAGCAGATGCCGAAAAAGAAAGCGAAGACGGAACCGGCTGCCTCAACCGAGCAGGACGTCAATGAGTTGGTCGGGTCGATGGAGCCCTGGGAAGGCTGGGAAACCAAGCTGATCTGGTGGAGCCTCATTATTGGTTTCGTCGTTCTTGTTATTGGCGGATTCGTGGTCCAGATATGGATATAACCATTTTGATGTCAAAATCACCGATGCCGCCCGAAAGCTTCAGGGCAGGCATGGTGATGACGGGAGATGAAATATGAGAATCGATTCCGAGTGGTGCCTGTCAATTAGCGGCCGCCAGTGGATTGCCAGGGAAAATGGCCTGTCGGTATCCGGGATGACGCTGGATGAGTTAGAGGCCAATATCAAAGATGCCTTAATGCGTTCCGGTCGGTATGCCAGGAAAAAGACGGTTACCGTATTTATGGGGGTTGATACAAAAACCCTGCCGGCATGGATTCGCCCCTATCAGTCGCATTATTTCAACCGTTATATAAGATTCAAGATGTAGAAGGAGGTGGCGGTCATGGCAAATGATAGAAATCTCAATCGAAGGTGGTATTCAGGGATGCTGACGACCGAGGACTGGTGGTCGGTGTGGTTGGGTCTACTCATGGTGGCGCTGGGCCTTTTTTCCTGTTTCGGCATTGATCTTGTCGGCTGGATTGCCGAGCCCAAAACCTGGATGGATCCCGCCAAGGGGGCCGTCGTCTCCGCAGAAGCCTACAAGGGCCTGCATCCCATCCTCTCTATTATTGTTACCTATGTCGTCTTTACCGCATTGACCTCTATTGGCGCCGCCGCCATGAAATGGGATGTCAAAAAGTATTTCTGGGGTTTTACCATTATATTCGCTATTACCTGGATCGTCTGGTATCTGGGGCATAACGCCTATCTGGCGGCCATGAGTACGCAGTATGATAAATTCGGTATATCCTGGAGTCTTTCCATGGGCGGCGGGGCCTCATACCTGCTTGCCCTGGGCGTGGGCCTTATTATAGGAAATTTTTTCAAGCGTTTCGCCGGATTTTTACAGGAGGCGGCCAAGCCGGAATGGTTTATTAAAGTGGCGATTATCTATCTCGGGGTTAAACTGGGCGTTAAGTGCATGGAGGCCGCCGGATTCGCCGTCGAACTGGCCCTGACCGGGGCGGCAGCCACTATAGCCGCGTATTTGATATTCTGGCCCCTCAGTTATACCGTGGGCCGGAAGCTTTTTAAGCTTCCCAGGGAATGGGCGGCGGTGTTGGCCTCCGGCGTTTCGATTTGCGGCGTTTCGGCCGCCGTGGCGACCGGCGGCTCTATCCGCTCCCGAACCATTGTGCCGGTGATGACGGCCATTATGGTCGTCATTTTTACCATTATTTTTATTGTCGCCCTGCCGCCTATATATACCGCTACACTTCATGACGAACCGATTGTCGCTGGTTCAGCTACCGGTATGACGGTCAAAACCGATGGGGCGGATGCGGCTACAGGGGCCATCCTCGATGAAATGATGGTCGCCAAAGCCGCCGAACAGGGGGAAACCTGGGAAAAAGGCTGGATTCTGTCCGCCTCCATTATGACCAAAATCTGGATTGATATGTTTATCGGGGTTTGGGCCTTTATTCTGGCCATCCTGTGGACGACCCTGGTGGAAAAGAAACCGGGGCAAATGAAAGTCCCCAAGTCGGAAATCTGGTTCAGATTTCCAAAATTCGTGATCGGCTATTTGATCGCCTGGTTTATTTATGTGGGCATCGCCACTCTGGCGCCGCACATTACGGATATGGCCAAAATCGGGGCTGAATCCGTGGAAGGACCGATGCGGCACCTGTTTTTTATGTTGACCTTTGTGGCCATTGGGATCATCACGGACTTTAGTAAACTAAAAGGCCTGGGCAGGCCTGCGCTCTCCTATGCGGTATGTCAGTTTATTATTGTTCCGCCGATCGCCCTGATTATCGCCTATATTTTCCATGCCGGAATGATGGTGCCGGGAGCCCACTAGGCAAACGAGCCCTTTGTTTGATTCGGATGCCACCCCCTGCATCTGGCCAAACCGCTGTAAAATGGCGGTTTGGCCATGAAACGGGCATTTCAGCCCTTCTACCGGCCCTTTCCCTCCGAATTTGACATACCGTTTTGCCGTAACAGACGGCATGGATCCGTACCCCTTCAATAAAATTACCGACCGAAATGGATCATGGTTGAATTTTGTAAATTTTTGACATATGCTTATAATTTCATATAATTGATGGGCGGCCGCCAATAGCTTGTCCGAAAAAATTTATTTAAAAATCAGGGAGTTATTTAAAAGCCCGGGGCGTCAAATTTTTATTTGAATTACCCCGCAATGATCCAAATATTATATCCATATGTGGCCGGACGCTATATACGCGAAACCGACAGTTTTGTGAAAAACCGATTTTGAACGCACGAATTGAATTTTTACGAAGCCATCAAAATTATCGTACGAAAAAAATATTACGTAAGAAAGGTTCAGGTGATTGTTTTATGAGTGAACATAGGGTGAAATTTTTTCCGCATGAGAGGGAAATTACCGTTGAAGATGGAGAGACGCTGATTCGGGCCGCTATGGAGGCGGGTGTCCATATCAATGCCTCCTGCGGCGGAGAGGGCGTCTGTGGCAAGTGCCGCGTATTGATTGAGTCCGGTGAAGTCGAAGGCGGCATTACGGAGAAGCTCAGCCAGGAGGATGTGGACAAGGGCTACCGGCTGGCCTGTCAATCCAAAGTCAAAAGCGATTTGGCGGTGCGGGTCCCGATTGAGTCGGAAATCGATGCCAGCGTGCTAAACCGTCTGTCCACGCCCCGTAAGACGGCAAAGATTCGGGAGATCAACCTGGATGATCTAAAGGAGAAGGGCCTCTTTATTCCTCCGGTGGAAAAGAAATACCTGGAGCTGCCGGAGCCCAGTCACGATGATAATGCAGCCGATGTCTCCCGGATTGTGCAAAACTTAAGAAACACGCACGGTGAACACCGGCTGGAGTTTGACCTCTCGGTTATCCGCAAAATGCCCGATATTCTGCGAGAGGCGGACTTCAAGGTGACGGTAAATATCGCCCGGCCGGTGCGCTCTGAGGGAAAAAGCCGGATTATTAATATTGAGCCGGGTGATACAACCGATCGCAACTATGCTATTGCCATTGATATCGGGACGACGACAGTTTACGGTCAGATGGTGAATCTGATCTCGGGTGAGGTCCTTGCGCAGTACGGGGATTTTAATTCCCAAATGAGCTATGGCGAGGATGTCATCACCCGGATCGTTTATGCTGAAAAAGGTGACGGGCTGGAGGTGCTCCATCAGAAAGTGATTGAGACGATCAACGGGATTATTGAAAAAATCTCCAAACGCTCAAAAATCGATCTCGATCAGGTCTCCACGATTACTTTGGCCGGCAATACCACCATGACCCAACTCTTTTTAAAGGTTAATCCGCGCTATATCCGCCGTTCGCCGTTTGTCCCGGCGGCGACCCTGTATCCGCCGTTTAAGGCTTTGGATATCGGATTGAAGCTGCCCGGGCATGTGACCGCCCTGGTTTATCCGCAGGTGTCCAGCTATGTGGGCGGCGATATCGTCGCCGGAATTATGGGATCCGGCATGGCCCATGAAGAAGAGTTGACCCTTTATATGGATATCGGGACCAATGCCGAGATCGTTATCGGAAACAAGGACTGGTTGGTTTGCGCGGCCGGTTCCGCCGGGCCCGCGTTTGAAGGCGGAGGCATCAAGCTTGGCATGCGGGCGGCCAAAGGGGCCATCGAGGATGTCTCCATTGATCCGATAACCTATGAGCCGATGAATCTCACCATTGGCAATGAACGGCCCAAGGGGATCTGCGGCAGCGGATTGATCACGGCAGTGGCCACCATGTTTGAGATGGGGATTGTTGACAACCGTGGAAAATTTGATACGGCGCTGGACACCCCCCGTATAAGGGAATGCGAGGACGGACACGAATTTGTGCTGGCCTGGCGGGATGTGACCAGCATTGACCGGGATGTGGTATTGACAGAGATCGATATTGACAACCTCATTCGCGCTAAAGGCGCTATTCCTTCCC
>JAGXLR010000208.1 GCA_018334555.1 Desulfobacterales bacterium | reverse complement strand
GCCCACGCCGATGCGGGCTTCGTTCATCATCTGAAACATATACTTCAGCCCTTTATGCGGCTCGCCCACCAGATACCCCCGGCAGTCGTCCTTTTCGCCGATGGCCAGTTCCGTAATCGGCGCCCCCCGATAGCCGAGCTTGTGATAGACCTGGGTGACGGTAATATCGTTTGAAACCAGGCGGCCGGCATCATCCGGTCTCAGCCGGGGTACCACGAAAAGCGAAATCCCCTTGGTCCCCGCCGGTGCCCCCTCGATTCGGGCCAGCATAAGATGCACGATGTTTTCGGCCCCATCATGGTCTCCGGCGGAGATAAAGATTTTCTGCCCCTTGATGGCATAGTCCCCGTCATCCCTGGGAGTAGCGATGGTAGTAATGTCAGAAAGCGAGCTCCCGGCCTGGGGTTCGGTCAATGCCATGGTCCCCTGCCATTTGCCGGCAAGCATATTGGGCACATAGGCATCGATCAGCTCTTTTTCGCCGAATGAGGTGATCAGATGGGCGGCACCCGCGGTTAAATGCATATAAACGGAAGCGGAGTAGTTGGCCGCGGTGAAAATGAAATCACAGGCACTGCCGACAGTATTGGGCAGCTGCTCGCCGCCGTGCGCCTCGGAAAACCGGAGGCCGATCCACCCGCCATCCCCGGCTTCCTTCATAATCCGTTCCACCCAGGGGTGCACGCGGACGCGGCCGTCCCTGATTTCCGGCGTCTGGCGGTCCATCTCTTCAAGGCAGGGCTTGAAGAGATCCTTTGCCAGGCGAACACCCGCGTCTATCACCATGTCGAACATCTTCCGGTTGTGCCTTCCAAAAGCCGGCAGACGGATCAGGCATTCGGCGTCCAGCACCTCATAGAGCAAAAACTTTAAATTCCGTTCACTGAAAAATTTTTCCGACATCACAGCCCCGCTTATTTTTAACGTATTGGAATATCAATTTATATTATATAAAAAGGTGATTCTCGCGCCGTTTTTTTCCTAATATAGCCGGTTTGGATCAATGGGGCAAGCCTGAAGCACGCCTTTGCCTATAGCCATCGGCCGGGCCAACGGAAATTCTTATGCTTATGGATCTATCAGGAGTATATTTATAGTGGACTTCTAAGTAACTTGAAAATATATATTATTATTCCAAAAGCTTAGCTCTCTGTCATTCCGAGGAGCGAAAGCGACGAGGAATCTTGTTTGTTAAAGATTTCTCGCTGCCGCTCGAAATGACAAAATTGGATGAATCGTCTCAGTGCCTTAGTGCCTTTAACCTGTCGCAAAAGTTCCTTTCTGCAAAAATGGCGCCGCGGCGGAATAAATCGCTTTTTACGAAGCCAACAATGATTCAGTTTGACAATACCGCCTAAATAGTTGTAGATGTCCAGAAACAACAACCAAGGAGGTCAACCATGGACGGCGTAAATTCACCCAATGATATTGATTTTACAATTGATCAAAACAACCTTTACCGGGAAGAATCGATCACCGATTTAAAAGTGGCATCTATCCGGAAAATGGTGCCGATCAAGCCGGACGGCTCTGAAGATACCGGCCGTTCGCCCGTGTTTATCGGAAATTCCCAGTTGATGACCCCGGAAGGGCCCTTGCCGATTCAAGCCAAACTGTCGGCGACCACGCTGGCGGAAGCCATGAAGGAATTCCCCCAGGCCATGCAAAAATCGCTTCAGGAAACAATCGAACACTTCAAGCAGATGCAGCAAAACCAGCAACAGGACCAGCAGGAAAGCGACTCCCGGATTATTACCCCGCGGTAAAGGCTTTTAATCATTTTTTTGCGCTACTTTTTGCAAAAATGCCGCCGCCAGCGGAATAAACCGCTATCAAAAGGGGCTTGAACCTAAATTGAGCGATTTTCAAGTTTGCCGCAGATACAAGGAAAATGATGTCGAGCTATAGGCGCCTATGCGAGGCATCATTTGACGCAGTAGATGCGGTGAAATTGGAAATCCCGGAGGGTTTCAAATTTTTTGATTTAAAAAATGATCCAATATCCTAAAAATAAAATAAAAATTGATGGCTTCGTAAAAAGTCCAATATCTGCGTTGCGCTGCATTTCTCGGAATTTCACGTACTCCTATGTACGCTGCATTCCTCGAAATTTGCGTCGCCTTGATCTTGAACTTTTTTCTTTGCCATCTAAAATAGACTTTTTACGAGATCGTCAAAATTAAATCTTCAAAAAATTGAAACGCTCAATTTAGGTTGAAGTAAAGGGCGGTTCGGTTGGCACTGCCCGAATGACCGAAAAACACCCGGCCGGATTCACGTCACCGATAATCCTCCTTGACTAACGACCCCGCTATTGCATAGACTATTCTGAAAATAGGGCTCGGCATACAATTTTTTTATACCGGGACAGCTAAAAATCCATTTAAACCCCAATGGATGACGATCTCCCAAAAAATCGATCGGGGATTAACTGCTAACCAACAACGACGGGAAGATATTATGGCTGAAAATAAATACCGGGTGTTAATAACAGGAGAGCTTAAAGAAGGCGCATCAGCGGATGAGGTTAGATCCCGCCTGGCCAGGCTTTTTAAAACGACTGCCGAAAAAATCGACGGTCTTTTAAAACGCAGTAATGTCGTAATAAAAAAAAACACGGATTTGGAAACCGCAAAAAAATATGTCCGCGCCATAGAATCCGCCGGTGCTGCGTGTCGTATCGAGCCGCCGGCATCATCGGCTGAAGCGCCGGCAGAGGCGGCGGCTGAAGAAAACCGCCAAGCGTCAACAGCCGAGGCTGAAGAACCAACCGAAAGCACCGAGCCCCGGGTTGTTCCCATCCACCTGATCAATAAAGAAGAAGACCGCTTTTCGCCGCAGACGGTGGAGAAAATAGCCGGCTCATCAAACGGACTCAACCTCAATCTCCCTGAACTATCCGACATCCCATATAATCAGATCAATGCGCTAACTGCCTATTCGGTTGCCGAAACCAACAGCCTGATGCTGTTTATACACTCGCAGACGCAGCCGTTGGCCTGTCAAATTGAGAACATCGCCTATCCGGACTTTCCCATCAAACAGCTGGCGAAGCCCATTGCTTCATTTCGAAACTTCCTCTATTTTCTCTGCAGAAAAAATCCCAACCTTTTTCTCGAAGAGACCACTTTCGACTTTTTATCCGGGAACCAGCTTCAAGCTCTGGATGAAACGAAAGTGGAAAAACTTGCCACCAATATGGGGCGTCTGATTGAATCCGGAGAGATGGCGGCACAGGCATAAAAGGAAGGGTGGAAAGGCTGTTTTGCAGATTGTCAATCTTGAATCTGACACGGACGGATATTCGTAAAAGAGGGGTTTCCTGTTCAGACCCCGCTAGACAGCCGGCAGATAGATACTAAAAGTGGTGCCTTTGCCCGGTTCAGAATCCACCCGTATATCCCCTTTATGGCGTTTAACCGTAGCATATACGGTGGTCAGGCCCAGGCCCTGCCCTTTATTGGACGGCTGCTTATGGGTAGAAAAATAGGGGTCAAAAATTTTGTCCAGTTTATCCTTCGGAATCCCGACCCCGTTATCTGAAACACTTATTTTAACATATTTCCCCGGCGCCAAAGACTTGCCCAGATCCAAGAGGGTTTCATTCAACTCCACATTCTCTGCAGCCACTTTGATGGTCCCTTCATCAGTCAGGGCGTTTTCCGCATTGGACAAAAGATTTTCCAGGGCTTGGAGCAGCTGGTCGTAGACAAAGGCCACCCGATAAAGCCCTCCCTCGATTTGGATTTCATAGTAGATTCGATCCGATAAGGCGACCCTGGAATCTGTGGCCCGTTGGATAAGCTCTACGATAGACCCCTGAGAATTAGTGGCCGGTGCGTTTTCGGACAACTCAAGAAAACGCCGTATCAACTGTTTGGCTTCCAGGCAGGCACGATAAGCGCGATCCAGCTGCTTGCCCTGCTCCTTACCCGTAAAACTCTGACTCATTTCAATACTTCCCATAATGGTAAAAAGCAGATTATTAAAATCATGGGCGATTCCGCCTGAAAGCTTGGCAACGGCTTCCATTTTCTGGGCCTGGCGGAGCTCTGCTTCCAGCATCTTCTGCTGGGCCTCTACTTTTTCAAGCGCCGTTATATCATGGATGGTTCCCTGGTAGCCGTAAATATCCCCGTTATCGTCTTTTAATGGCAGCGCTGTAATCTGAACATGCATCAACTGGTCATTTTTTCGCCTCATAACAATAGGCAACTTGTCCACCATGCCATCCCGGGCGATCTTTTCCTGAAGCCTCTTTCGGTCTTGCGGATCTTTATACAGGTCCTGGACCGGAACCGCCTTCAATTGTTCTTTGGATTCATATCCGAACATTTCAAGCGCCGCATTGTTGAACTCTAAAATGGTACCGTCCAGCGTTGTAATGTAGACGCAGTCCTTTGTGGTTTCGAAAAAATTTCGATACTTTTCCTCGTTTCTTTTAAGCTCTGTCTGCATCCGCTTGAGCTCGGTAACATCCATGGCAAACCCGATTATTCCGATAATCGTGCCATCCATATCCCTGAACGGGAATTTGTATGCGTAGGCCCATCGCTGGCCGTCCGGGGTTTCATATGGAAGAAACATGTTTTCTTCTGCGTTGCCCGTCCTGATAATGTTCGCATCATCCGCCAACAACCGGCCGGTGGCCTGCGGCGGGAAATCTTGTGTAAATTTACCCTCAAAATCCGCTTTCGTCATATGGAAACTGGCCGCCAGGGCATCATTGACGCAAACGATGCGCCCCTGCGTATCCTTACAGTAAATCAAGGCGGGGAGTTTATCGAAAAGGCTCTCAAGGGATGCTTTGTGGCTTAAAAGGGTTTTGGCCGGATCATTCTGCATGGTTTATTCTAACCTAAATTGAGCGTTTCAATTTTTTGAAGATTTAATTTTTATTTTATTTTTAGGATATTGGATCATTTTTTAAATCAAAAAATTTGAAACCCTCCGGGATTTCCAATTTCACCGCATCTAC
>JAGXLR010000047.1 GCA_018334555.1 Desulfobacterales bacterium | reverse complement strand
AAAATGAACTCCCGGTGGGGCGGATTTCTAGATAATGTGGATCAGTTCGACCCGAATTTTTTCGGCATTTCACCTCGCGAAGCCGCCCATATGGACCCGCAGCAGCGGCTTCTGCTGGAGACGACCTGGGAGGCGCTTGAAAATGCGGGGTTTCCCGCAGAGAAGATGGATAACACTCTGACCGGCGTATTTATCGGCATCAGCGGAAGCGATTACTCCCGGAATCATTTTAATACGCCGGCGGCCATGGATGCCTATGCCGGCCCGGGAAACGCCTTATGCATAGCTGCCAACCGGATCTCTTACTGGCTGAACCTGCATGGACCGAGCTGGGCGGTGGACACCGCCTGCTCATCCTCCCTGGTCGCCCTTCACCAGGCCTGCCAAAGCCTGCGTACAGGGGAGTGTGACATGGCCCTTGCCGGCGGGGCCAATATGATTTTAAGCCCGCAGATTACCGTCAGTTTTTCCCAGGCCGGCATGATGGCGCCGGATGGCAGGTGCAAAAGCTTTGACGCGGATGCGGACGGGTATGTGCGGGGCGAAGGCTGCGGCGTGGTGATTTTAAAACGGTTTTCAGACGCGCTTGCGGACGGCGACGAGATACTTGCGGTCATCCGCGGTACCGCCGTCAACCAGGACGGCCGCAGCAACAGCCTGACCGCGCCAAGCGGGCCGGCCCAGCAGCGCGTGCTCAACCGCGCCCTTGCCGACGCTGGTGTGGAGGCTATGGAGCTGGGATATATTGAAGCCCACGGCACGGGCACGGCCATCGGCGATCCGATCGAGCTGGGCGGCCTGAAAAACGTCCTGGCCAACGGCCGCACAGCGGAGAACACATGCTGGATCGGATCCGTGAAATCAAATATCGGCCACCTTGAAGCGGCCTCCGGGATGGCCAGCCTGATCAAGGTGGTGATGAGCATTCAAAACGGCGTTATTCCGCCCAACCTACACTACCATACGCCCACCCCGCATGTGCCCATCGACGATGCGCCAATCGCCGTACCCACCTCACAGCACCCCTGGCCGGATGAGAAACGCCGGCTGGCGGGCATCAGCAGCTTCGGCTTCGGCGGAACAAACGCGCACATGATTGTTGAGGAGGCCCCGGTCCGGCGCAAGGCCAATACGACCCAAAAAAGACCTTTCCACCTGTTAGCCCTTTCCGCAAAAACCGATGCAGCGCTGCTCGAACTGGCCGAACGATACGCCAACCACCTATCCAAGCAGCCGGACATGGCTGCCGGAGATCTCTGCTATTCGGCCAATACCGGGCGAAGCCATTTTCGCCATCGGCTGGGCATTGTGGCATCAACCACCGCGGAAATAAAGGACAAACTCGCGGCGGCGGCATCAGGAGAGAACGCCGCCGGCATCATCAAGGGCAGTACGGCAAGAAACGCCGATATCCCCATTGCCTTCCTGTTTACCGGCCAGGGGGCCCAGTATCCGGGTATGGCAAAATCGCTTTTTGACACCCAGCCGGTCTTCCGGGAACACATCGAGGCATGCGACAGCCTGCTTCGCCCCTATCTTGACAAGCCGCTGACGGATCTCATTTTTGATGCATCCGACGCCTCCGGCACCATCCATCAGACCGCATATACCCAGCCCGCGCTCTTTGCCATCGAATATGGGCTGGCCCGTCTCTGGGAATCCTGGGGAATACTTCCGGCGGCGGTAATGGGCCACAGCATCGGGGAATACGTGGCGGCCTGCCTTGCCGGCGTATTCTCCCTTGAAGACGGCCTGCGACTGACCGCGGCAAGGGGCCGCCTGATGCAGCGCCTGCCGGCAAAAGGGGCCATGGCCGCAGTGATGGCAACTCCCGAGGCGATTGCGCCGGTTCTGACAAAATATGCGAATGATGTCTGTATCGCCGCCTATAACGGCCCCCAGAGCCTGGTCATCTCGGGCGGCAAGGAAAACATGGATGCTGTGATAGATGAGATTTCCGCAGAGGGGATTAAATCCAAACGTCTGTCCGTGTCCCACGCGTTCCATTCCCCGCTGATGGCGCCCATGCTGGATGAATTCTCCGAAACGGCTGCCGCTGTTAAATATGCGCCGCCTTGCCTGCCCCTGATTTCAAACCGGACCGGGCTGCCGGTGGATGAGCGTATCGCTTCGCCGGAATACTGGTGCCGCCATATCATGGAACCGGTCCAGTTCGCCCGGAGCATGGAAGCCCTGTTCGAGGATGGCTGCCGAATATTTCTCGAATGCGGACCGGACCCGGTTCTGCTGGGCATGGGCAGGCGATGCATCCCGGACAAAGACTGCGTGTGGCTGCCCAGCTTAAGGCGCGGCAGAGACGAGTGGCAGCAGATGCTTACGTGCCTTGGCGAACTCTATGTGCGGGGTGCCGGGGTCAAGTGGGACCAGGTAGACCCGGGCTATGCCCAAAAAAGGGTGAGTCTGCCCAATTACCCGTTTCAACGGAAACGATACTGGATTGAGGCCCGCCCAACTATCCCGGAAACATCCGCCCGCGATACCGCCGAAGCCCGTCATCCCTTGCTGGGCAGACCGATTCCCTCGGCGCTTTTAAAAAAGGAGGAGGCGCTTTACGAGTCTGTCATAACGCCCAGTAATCCGTCCTATTTAAAGGACCACATGGTTTATGACCGCGTGGTTTTCCCGGCCGCGGGATATCTTGAAATGGCTCTTTCCGCGGGCTCCCAGGCGCTTCAGACGCATGCGGTAGCCCTCGAGGATGTCTCATTCCACCAGGCGCTGTTCCTGGATGAGAATGCCCCGCGAAAGCTTCAGGTGGTCCTGTCCAAAAATACAGACGGGTTTGGCTTCAATATTTACAGCCATGCCGGGCAAAACGACGATGCATTACCTTCCGGACAAAACGGCTGGGTGTGCCACGCGGCCGGCGGGGTCAAAAAACTCGAACCGGAACAGGGAGACAAGGATATAGAGAATTGGCGGCAACTCAAAGCCGAATTTGCCGAAGAGATCCCGGTGGAAACGTTTTACTCCCGCCTGCGAAGCCAAGGGTTGAATTACGGCATCAATTTCCGGGGGATAGAACATTTATATCGCAGAAACGGCAACGCCCTGGGCAAAATCCGACTGCCGTCAAAATACCAGCAGCAGGGAGGCGACTATATCTTCCCGCCCGCCCTGCTGGATGCCTGCTTTCAGTCTCTGGCCGGTACGATGGATGGGGAGACCGAGGGCACACTTCTTCCGGTCGGCATCAAACGGATGGGCGTCCGCCGGATAAACCACGACAGCATATGGTGCCGGACCGGAGATATCAAGAGAGATAGCAAAAACAGCTACCTGGCCGATCTGGATATCCTGGATGACAACGGCAGCCCTACCGCCTGGGTCGAGGGGTTGACCCTGCGCCGGGTGAAGCCCGAAATTCTTTTTGCTGAAAACCGCTCAAAACCTGACAACTGGCTCTATGAACTGGGCTGGGAGGCGAAGGAAAAAAGCCATCAGGCCTCTGCCTTTACTGAGGCGCCCGGCCTCTGGCTTCTGCTCGCTGATAGCAGCGAATCGTCCCGGGCGGTTGCCGAACAACTGGAGACAAGTGGCGCGTCCTGTATTCGCGTGACAGCCGGAAAAACATTTAATTATGACGCCCAAAACCGTCACTTCGTCATCAACCCGTCGTCTCCGGAAGATTTCAAAGCGCTTATCGCCCGGGCCGACGATCAATCTCTACCGATCCAGGGCATTATCTACCTCTGGCCGGCAGAAAAACCATCCGATTTATCCGAAGCCATTGCCGGAACCCCTATGCTTGGATGCGACCGCCTGCTCTACCTGGTCCAGTCCCTGGCCGCTGCCGCCCATTCCCCGAGGCTGTGGATCGTCACCCGCGGCAGCCAGGCGCTAGACGCCAAAACCGAAGCCCCGGATCCGGCTCAGGCCCCGGTATGGGGCATGGGCCGGGTTATCGCCCTTGAGCATCCGTCTTTTCATTGCACCCGGATTGACCTGGACCCAGAGGAAGCATCCGTGGACTCAGGGGCATTATTCCAAGCCCTATGGCAGCCGGATGAAGAGGACCAGATCGCGTTCCGGCACGGCAGACGCTTTGTGGCCCGGCTGACCGAATATAATGAAAATCCCGGGGACACCCCTGACGGCCTGTCCATTCCGGAGTCCGCGTCCTATCGACTGGCCACCAGCCAATACGGCATTCTGGAAAACCTCTATCTGGCCCCCCACGACCGGTCCGAGCCCGGCCCGGAGGCGGTTGAAATCCGGGTTTGCGCCGCCGGCTTAAACTTTCGGGATGTTTTAAATGCCCTGGGCATGATGAAGAAAATCGCCGAAGAGTTGGGCATTGAATCCGAGGAGATGCTTCCTTTCGGTGGGGAATGCGCCGGAGTGGTGGCCTCTGTAGGAAAGAAAGTCAAACGCTTTAAACCCGGCGATCAAGTGATCGGGGCGTTTGCCGTGGGGAGCCTGGCCAAGTTCGTATGCGTTGACCAGGCATATGTGGCGTTAAAACCTGAAAACCTGAACTTTGATGAAGCCGCAACCCTTCCCATGACCTTCCTGACCGCATGGTACGGGCTCTACCGGATGGCCGGATTAAAAGCCGGAGAAACCATTCTGATTCATGCGGCCGCGGGCGGCGTCGGCCAGGCGGCCATCCAGCTGGCCCAAAAGGCGGGCGCCAAAATATTTGCCACAGCCAGCCCCGGCAAATGGGATTTTTTGAAATCCAAGGGCATTGATCACGTATTTAATTCCCGCACGCTGGATTTTGCGGACGACATCCTCAGGCAAACAAACGGCAAAGGGGTGGATGTGGTCTTTAACAGCCTGAACGGGGATTTTATTGAGAAATCTTTATCTACACTGGCAAAAGGCGGACGGTTCGTTGAGATCGGAAAAATCGATATTTGGGACGAGGAGCGGATGCGCCGGGTTCGCCCGGATATCGCCTACCACCCGTTTGATCTGCTCGAGGTTGCCGGAAATGACCGACAGATCATCACTTCCATGCTCTCTGAGATAATCACCTGTTTGGCTGACAATCGAATAAACGCACTGCCTTACGAGGTGTTCCCCGTTCAGGATACGGTCAATGCCTTCAGGTACATGGCCCAGGCCAGGCACATCGGCAAGGTCGTCATTACTTTTCCCGGAGAAGGCGATCTGGTGGAAAACGACCTGATCCATGATTCGGCCTGTTACATGATCACTGGCGGGTATGGCGCCATCGGCCTGCAAATTGCCCAATGGCTGGCGCAAAACGGGGCCCGCCATCTGGTGCTGGTCGGCCGTGGCGGCCCCTCGCAAAAAGCCCGGGAAACCATAGATAGTCTAACCCGGACCGGAGTGGCGGTTTTTGAGGCAAAGGCCGACATCTCCAGATTCGAAGACATCGCCGCCGTATTTGAATCCACAGGAAGCCAAATGCCGCCGCTTAAAGGCATCTTCCATGCCGCCGGCGTATTGGAGGACGGCATGCTGGCAAACCTCTCGCGGGACGCATTTGAACGGGTAATGGCGCCGAAAGTCGCCGGCGCCTGGCATTTGCATCAGCTCACGAAGGATACGGCCCTCGACTTCTTTGTCCTGTTTTCCTCGGCCGCGGCCCTTCTGGGCTCGCCCGGCCAGGGCAACTATGCCGCAGGAAATGTATTCATGGATTCCCTGGCCCATTATCGAAAAAATCAGGGGCTCCCTGCGTTGAGTGTGAACTGGGGGCCATGGGCCGGATCGGGAATGGCGGGGGAAACATCCCAAAACCAAAATTCAAATACGGCGTTTTCCGGTATGGAAATGATTGAACCGGCAACGGGGCTCGACGTTCTGGATCGGCTGCTCGCCCATAAAACCGTTCAAACGGGCGTGCTGCCGATTGATTGGCCGGAATTTCTGAGCCGGTTTCCCGAAAATATGACGCCGGCGGTCTTCAAAAACTTTACCGACCGGCGAAAACGAAAAAGGGACGGCGAGTCATCCCGAGTGGTTCAGGAAATAGTCAAAGCCCCGCCCGATCAGCGGACAGATATCATGGTCCGGTATCTTAAGGAACGCGTCGCCCACGTATTGGGACTTTCCGAAGCTACCCCGCTGGATGCCGAGCAGCCGTTAAAGGAAACCGGGCTGGATTCATTAATGGCAGTTGAGCTGAACAACATCATCCAGACCGATCTCAATATTAGTTTAACTGCCGAAAATTTTATGGAAAATCCGAGTATTTCCCGGCTTTCAGAGGCCCTTCTGGGAACCCTCGAATCCGATGGGCAGTTCATATCTGAACCCATCAAAAAAGAAGAGAAGCAGGCAACCGGTGTTGAGATGCCGGCAAGCCCAAAATCAAACGGTTGGCTGGCCTACCGGAAGGAGAAACCGGAGGCCGCATTGAACCTGTTTTGCTTCCATCATATGGGCGGAGCCGCATCTTTGTTTCAAAGCTGGCCGGAAGCCCTGCCGGATGCCATTGATGTCTGTCCGGTCCAACTCCCGGGACGGGAGGGACGGCGTCACGAAGAACCGCTCTGCCGGTTCGAGGATTTGATTGACGCCCTGGCGGCGGCGCTCCAGCCCTATCTCGACCGGCCCTTCGCCCTTTTCGGGCACAGCATGGGCACCTGGATCGCCTATGAACTAATCCACGCCCTCAAAGAAAAATCCGGCAGGTCCCCCGCCCATCTCTTCGTCGCCGCCATGCCGCCTCCTTCCAGCGATGGCGCCTTGCTGAAAAACAGGCCCATTGATGAGTCGTTGATGCCGCACATGGAAATTCCCGATCCGTTGCGGGCGGATGAAGGCTTCATGACCGAATGGCTCAACCTCTTTAATGCCGACGCCCAATTATTTCACAGCTACCGCTACAAGGACAAACCAGAAATTGATTGCCCGATAACCGTATTTGGCGGCACTTCGGATGAACTGGTGGATCGCAGGGAGCTTTGTGCCTGGCATTCCCATACAACGGAAGCTTTCAAACTTCAGCAGATCTCCGGCGGGCACATGTTTCCGGTAGAGAACAAAACCCGGTTATTGACCGCAATTGAACAGGATTTGCGGCCTACCCTTCTGCAGCGTTGAGGCGTGGTGATACAAAAGATTTACAGCTGCGGCCGCGTAAAACTTCTGGGGACCCCTTCATAGGGCGTTCGTTTCTTGGATTTCCGGGTCCGTGGATCCCGCATGGTTTTAAGGGTCTCAATGCTGTCCTTCATGCCTTTGTAGAGCCTTGCCATGTCGATAGCCATACCCGTCATATTGGTAACGGCCTGGACAAAATTGACATCATCCATGTCAAATTCCGCAGGCTCAGCCGTATATACCCGCAGCGCTCCGATGATCCTTCCGCCGGCCGTCATGGGAACGGCGAGGATGGAGGCAATACCCTCTTTCTGGGCTTCTTCCGGATACTGAATCCTCGGATCATCAGAGACGTCGCCGATAGCCACGGGGCCCTCACTCAATGACTCGGCAATCGAGTGCATGGCGCTGACCGGCCCCTTGTTCAGGTATTCTTTGCTCAATCCGTAGGATGCAGCGATCTCGAGCTCATCCGTGCGCCGGTTGATCAGAAAAACCGTGCACCCCTTGACATTTAATGCATGGGTAACGCTCTCGGCCGTCAGCAGCACCACCTCTTCCGGATCATGGGAATGTGAGATGGAATTGGTGACCTTAAGCAGGGTTTCATAATTAATGACTTGTTTTTTCATGGTCTATCCTCCTTATGGACGGGTTTGGGTTTGATGGCCTGCCTGGACTTCCTTCCGGCTTGCCATCCAAAATTTCCTGAAACCGCCGGCCAATAAACAGGCCGGAAGCCGCATTTCAATCGCCTGAACAGGTAATCCACTGGACAAACGCAGAGCAGGAGAATATGGTTTTGCAGAATCCGAAGAAAAAACGTCGTCGAGGATCCGAATGAGAAAACTTTTGCCAAATAAAACACGTACAAACCGCCTGGGCAGTCTCTATGCCCACTTCCGTGCTATATCTGTCAGCGTCATCGGTAAGCGTTTATACCTATAATATACACGTTAAATTTGGTATGGTCAAATATTGGCGAGAAAATCCCAAGGATAAAAAATTCTATCGAGAAACAAGAAGTGCGGCTCGCATCCGGAGGCAGGCGCCAAAGGACCGAGCGCAGAAACCGTCAATTATCAAAAATATCGAGCGTCAATTGTCGCTCCCGCACATTGGCAAGGGCCGCACGAATAAAGAGATCCCGGCTCACCCCGTAATGCACCTGACCGTCCAGCGTCCGAACAGACAGGGTGCCGGCGTTTTTTTCCTTTTCGCCCGCGGTAATAATCAAAGGAATCTTGGCAAGCTGGGCTTCCCGGACTTTCTTGTTCAGGCTCTCGGTGCGCTTATCCACCCTTGACCGAAGCCCGGCCTCAATAAAAGACGCGTTTACGGTTTCGGCAAACGGCGTCAGGGAATCGTTTATGGGCAGGATCACCGCCTGCACAGGCGCCATCCACAGGGGAAACTTCCCGGCAAAATGCTCGATCAGTATCCCCAGGAACCGCTCGATGGAGCCATAAACCACGCGGTGGATCATCACGGGCTGATGCTTGTTATTGTCCTGGCCGATATAGGAGAGATCAAAGCGCTCGGGCAGCGACATATCCAGCTGAATGGTGCCGCACTGCCAGGTGCGCCCGATGGCATCCTTAATATGGATATCGATTTTCGGCCCGTAAAACGCCCCATCCCCCTCGTTGATTTTGAAATCCGCGCCATAACTTTCAAGCGCCGACTGCAGGCCATTCGTGGCATTTTCCCACTGTTCGTCCGTCCCGATGGATTTCTCCGGCCGGGTGGAGAGCTCCAGGTGAAATCCAAGCCCGAATGTCCCGTAGATCCGCTCCACCAGATTTAACACGCCAAGGATCTCCGACTCGATCTGATCGGGGGTCATAAATATGTGGGCGTCGTCCTGATGAAACGCCCGTACCCGGAAAAGACCGGATAGTACGCCGCTCAGCTCATGACGGTGCACCAGACCGATTTCCGCCGCGCGGATGGGCAGGTCTTTGTACGAATGCCGGCGCGTCTTGTACAGAAGCATTCCGCCGGGGCAGTTCATGGGCTTGATGGCGACCTCCACGTCATCAATAACAGTGGTATACATGTTTTCGCGATAGTTGTCCCAATGGCCGCTCTGCTCCCACAGGCTTCTGTTCAGAATAATCGGGGTCTTGGTTTCAATATAGCCCGCCGCCTCGTGTTCCTTCCGCCAATAGTCGAGCAGTATGTTCCACAGCACCATACCGTTGGCATGGAAAAACGGCATGCCGGGTGCTTCGTCATGAAAGGAGAAAAGGTCCAGTTCGGCGCCAAGCTTTCGATGATCCCGCTTTCTGGCCTCCTCCAGAAACGTCAGGTAGTCATTCAAATCCTTTTTATCAAAAAAGGCCGTGCCGTAAATCCGCTGGAGCTGGGGCCGGTTCGGGTCCGCCCGCCAATAGGCGCCGGACACCTTCAAAAGCTTAAAGGCCTTGATGAACCCAGTATGCGGAATATGCGGGCCGCGGCATAAATCCGTGAATTCCCCCTGGCTGTAAAATGAAATGGTACCGTCTTCCAGTTCGGAGATCATCTCCTGCTTGTAGGGCTCGCCTTCATAAAAATCCATGGCCCGCTGCTTGGGGACCTCTTCACGTTTTATGGGCAGTTTTTCCTTGACGATCTTCTTCATCTCCGATTCGATTTTCGGGAATTCCTCCTCTGAAATCGGCTGCATATCAATATCATAGTAGAAGCCCTCCTCTACTACCGGCCCGATGGTGAGCCTGGCATCCGGGTAAAGCCGCAGGATGGCCTGGGCCATGACATGGGCGGCACTATGTCTCAATATATCCAGGGCCTCCGGATCTTTCGGGGTGAGAAACCGGATATGCGCATCCCGGTCCACTTTTGCATCCATATCGTATTTTGTGCCGTCTATCTCCATGGCCACACAGTTTCGCGCCAACCCCTCGGAAATGGAGCGGGCGATGATAAAGCCATCCGGCTGATTTTCAAACTGTTTGACACTTCCATCCGGAAACGTGATATTAATCATTGTTTGTAAGCCCTATGCAGATCCGTTAGATTTTTAATGACATTGATTTTTTAAGCAATTCGGCTATCCGGGTCAAGGACAAATCTGGTTTGGCTGAACTGACTGACGGGGAAAAATGCCGGAAGAACGCCTTAAACCCATCCAATTGATTCATACGCCGTCCGAAATGGCCGCCGCTGCCGGCCATCTGGCCGATCAATCCATTATCGCCGGGGACCTGGAAGCCGATTCCCTATTCCACTTCCAAGAAAGGATATGCCTGCTCCAGCTGGCCGCACCGGATACCATATACATCATTGACCCTTTGGCCCTTGCGGATATGACGCCGATTAAACGAATCATGGAGGACCGGACAATAAAAAAAGTTTTCCACGGGGCCGATTATGATGTCCGCAGTCTTTACCGCGATTTTCGTATAAATTTTCAAAACCTGTTTGATACGGAGCTGGCCAGCCGGTTCCTGGGGTATTCGGAAACCGGACTGAATGCGATCATAAAACAGGCATTTCACGTCGAGCTGGAGAAAAAATTCCAGAGAAAGGACTGGTCGCAGCGCCCTTTGCCGGATGAAATGGTCGAATATGCGGCCGACGACGTCAGATACTTGATTGACCTCCAAGCGCGGTTAGAGGCACAACTGGTTGAAAAGGGGCGTCTGGCATGGGTTATGGAGGAATGCGAAGATATCGCCGCTGTCCGGCCGGCGCCGATGGAGACCCGGCCCCTTTTCACCCGGTGCAAGGGAGCGGGTCGGCTGCCCCCCCGAAGTCTCGCCGTACTGGAAGCGCTGCTTGAAATGCGGCATCAAAAAGCGCGGCAGAAGGACCGGCCGCCGTTTAAGGTGATAGGGACGACGGCGTTGATAGACCTCGCGCAGAGGCGGCCCAAATCAATGAATGCCCTGCGGTCCCTCAACATTTTGAGCAGCAAGCAAATCGATATGCATGGCAAAGATATTCTGCAGGCGATAAAGACCGGCAATGCAGTGCCGGCTGACCAGCTGCCGGCTTTCCCCAAGCACTTTCGGCCTAAGCCCTCTGCAGAATCAATGAAGAAGATCCGAGATCTTAAAAAATGGCGCCAACGGGAAGCCGACAAACTGGCCGTCGATCCAGGCGTGTTTTTCAGCAATGCCCAGATAAAAGCAGTAGTTGAGGCGGTGCCGTCCGGCATTGGGGACCTGGAGGCCATCAACGGGCTAAAAAAATGGCAGATTCGGGAATACGGCGAAAAACTCATCGAAATGATTCGATCCCCGGAGGGATGAAGATGAGTTCGCCCCCCTAGACTTATCCGGCCGATGCTCCGGCACTGGAATCCGGACGCCCACTTCCAATCCATTGACAGTGCGGATCATTTCCTTTTCGGCCATCTCGATGAGTTGAAGGCAATGATATTGAATCATTTACCCAGACTGAAGAAATCCAAACCGGCATTCGGGCAATGACTCTAAACAGGGATACCGCGCTTGCCGTCAGCAGCCTATTCCCCGTAGACGGTTACCGTGTAAACGCCGTAAACGCCTAAAATATTTTCGACATCCCAATCCACATGATGAATTTTTGAGATGTTTCCGTTCTCCATTGCCGCCTGAATGCTGGCATCACCTGTGGCCACCATATTTAATATGCTGGTGCACTCGGCGGTCCCGACTTTCGTCGCCTCCGACATGGCATATTCCCCATCCACAGGGAGTTTGACTTTCGTATAGATCCCGCCTATCGGAACACTTGTTGCACAACCCACCATCATGGGGATTAAAGCAATCAGACCGATGAAACAAATCAGTTTTAATTGTTTCATGGCGAACTCCTTTCTTTAGGTGATAAATCCTCAATCAACATATAAACTAAACGACATGCCCGAATGCCGATTCGGTCGTTTTAAACCTTCAAAAAATTGAAACGTTCAATTTAGGTTAGAAAGGGATATACGCCATCCTTTGCTACATGTACGAACACAATAGTATGGCTTGAACACATAATCAATACAGAATTGACGATCCTGTAAACTCCGCGCCATTGAGGGCAAAAAAAAACTGAACCCGCCGGGCCGGCGGGTTCAGTTTTTTTGAGTCGTTTTATCAGGGCTGTCAACGTTCGCTTTGAACAGCGACCGGATTAGAATTAATCTTCACAGCCACAGCAACCAAAATGATAGGCATCCGGCGTCTGCCTGTAGCCTTTAATAATGCAGCCCATGCCATACACAGTGGCGGTGACCTCTTTATAGATCGAATAGTCCGTTATTTTATATGAATACCTGGGATTAAGTATATAATCAGCGCCAGAGCCTTCAAGGGCATTATAGGCTGCGGCTGACTTACACTTGGCTTTAGCCTTGGACACGAAGTTAAACGCAGAGAACATCTGGCTCAGTGGATTGCCTTCGCCCTCAATACGTGCAGAAAATCCGACACCGTCCGCATATTCGGTTTCTCCGCCCACAGGGAAGACCCAGAACAGGATCCGTTGTGAGGCGGACCCGCTGATCTTTCCGGTAGTTTCAACATCAGCAATCAATTTGGTGTCGATATCCGGGCTAGCACTATTGGCATCCCATTTCTTATGAACCGAAGTACATCCCACCAAAACCGAAACCGCCATAATTAGTAATAAGAGCCCAATCTTTTTCATGATAACCTCCTCCTTTTTTTAGTCAACCCTTGTTTGATGGCTTCGTAAAAAGTCCAATATCTGTGTTTCGCTTCCATCCCCCCGAATTTCACGTACAGCTAAGTACGCTGCATTCCTCGGGCTTTTGCGCGCCTTGATCTTGAGCTTTTTACTTTGCCATCCTAAAACCGACTTTTTACGAGATTGTCTTTGTTTAAACTGCAAGATTTATCGTTTCACTAATATTTCTATTTTTCAGTTGTGTCAACCGTTTTGTCCCCGCCTTTTTTGCGAAGCCATCAATTTTGATGGCTTCGTAAAAAGTCCAATATCTGTGTTGCGCTTCCATCCCTCGGAATTTCACGTACAGCTAAGTACGCTGCATTCCTCGGGATTTTGCGCGCCTTGATCTTGAACTTTTTACTTTGCCATCTCTAAACTGACTTTTTACGAGACTGTCAATTTTAAAACAGACCGGGCGATGAAAGAAAGGATGGGAAAAACCGCTTTTTACGAAATTGTCAGTTCTTGGAGACAAAAATAAAATCGCCGCCCTCATGCCCCGCCTTTCGGATATCTGAATATTCAGGCGTTTGATCGGAATTAAGTATAACCGGCCGCCGGATATTCTCAAAAATTAATGTCGTGTCGATGATCCCTTTGTTTTGCTTTAGCTGTTCTATCAGGGCGTCGGCGAAAACGGAATGGTTCCCTCTGCCCCCCAGGTCCGTAACCTCCTCCAGGCCGCCCGATGCCATTACCGTACGGGAGCGCTTATGGGCCAACCGTTTGAAATAGCCAAAGTCCCTGTCCTTTATCTTTAACCCCCTGGCCAGTTTACCGGAATAACAGCTGTCTGCAATAACAAGCACATGTTTTGCCCTTATGGCCTTGAGAAAGCTCGTAATGGTGCTGTTAGATACCCAATTGGTGGGGGCATCCCTCTGCGCATCCACAGGCAGCCAATAGCCCTCATCCGCCCCTTTGTCCAACCACCCATGGCCGGCGTAATAGATCAGCAGATTATCATTAGAGGACAGCCGCCGTCGGTATTCCGTCAAGGCATTTAATATATCGGACCTTTTAACATTTATCAGCTTCCTGATTTCAAATTGATATTTCTGCTCCAGGAGCCCGGCAATCATTTCCGCATCGTTTATCGCCGCCTTGAGATCGGGCAAATATTTATAGTCCGCATTTCCGATGATTAGCCCATAAAAATCCCCAAAATGGATGTTTTCCTTTACCCGGCTGGAAATCGTATCTTTCCGATGCCCAGAGCTTTCAAAATCATCGGCAGACGCCGATGATGCCGAAGCTATCGACGGGCCGGCCTTTTCATCACCTACATAATCCGCCCATATTTCCGGTCCGCGTGAAGCTATTTTTCCCTTTAGCTTCTCCAAGTTGTTGATAAAACACTTCCGGCCAACCCTGACCAAACAATAGGGCGGATTGATAAACCATAATCCACACCCCGAAGCCTCAGAAGCGATGGTCTCAGACATGAGCACGCTGCCGTCAGACATGACGATCTCGTAGTGAACCCTTGCGGTCATCGTCGTCAGGTTTTTTTTCTGCCAGGATAAAAGCTCCCCCCGGACATTAACCCGTCTCTCCCCCGTTATTCCAAAAAAACCCGGCTGCTGGAAGAATTGCTGGAACTTGGTTCTGTAATCGGCCTCCACAGAGCCTAAGCGGTAAAGGGACTCGGGCTGGAGTCGGTTCTTTGCAAACGGCTTGAGGTATATATTGCGCGGGTTTACCGGAAAAACAGGATTATCGACCGACCTCTGAAGGGTGAAATCGCTCTTTGCCGAACAACCGCCCAGACACAGAACGCTCACCAACAAACATAGAATCGAGAATTTTTTGTAATAATCAGCTATCATCGGGGACTTCTGCTACTCTGAGTTGAACACTTAATCAACATAGAAGTGTTTTATCTTCATTTTTCCCGTCTCAAAACGTGAATGCCTGAACGGCCAGCAATTTACTCTTTCATAGGCACCTGATATTTGGTACAAATATTTTTATAGTGGATAATATTCTTTTTGCCGATTGTCAAGTTTTTGACAGTCTCGTAAAAAGTCAGTTTAGAGATGGCAAAGTAAAAAGTTCAAGATCAAGGCGTGCAAAATCCCGAGGAATGCAGCGTACTTAGCTGTACGTGAAATTCCGAGGGATGGAAGCGCAACACAGATATTGGACTTCCAAGGAACTCGACAATATTTAATATTGTCTTAGAAGCTTCCGTTGCTGTCATTCCGAGAAACGAAAGTGACGAGGAATCTTGATTGTTAAAGATTTCTCGCTACCGCTCGAAATGACAATGCGGACGATTTTCAGAGTTACTTTCTGCAAAAATGGGGCGCCAGCGCAATAAATCGCTTTTTACGAAGCCATCAAGTTTTTAGGAATGTTTCGGTTCATGAACCATCGATTCGTCATATACAGCAAGCGTCAAATCCTCACCCTACTGATGAGAACAGGCATCATCAGTATTTATGGGGCGCTCGCCTTTGCATCCGCATGGATTTTAAAGGACTACAGCCCGGCCTATATCATTGACCGCATCCTTCCGTTTGCCCTTCCTCCCCTGCTTTCGCTTCTCAGCGCGGCTTTTCTTTCCATCTTTGTCCTCAGTCTTGAACAAACGCGGCTTGAAACCCTACTATTCTCCCTTATATGTTTGGCCTTTGCCGGGCTTAATCTGGATATTTTTCTACTGGGCATTATTACCGACCCGGAACTGGCATTGCAAATTTCCCGGATCGACCATTTTTTTCTGGTGCTTGTGACCATGGGCGCAAATATCCACCTGGTCTATTTGGTAACCGGAAAAAAAGACCACTGGTGGTTGGTATACCTGGCCTATGGCATTGGCGCTGCGGTAGCCTGCTTTACCCCCACCGATTACTACTTTCAGGGCGTGTATCATTATTTTTGGGGATTTTTCGCCAGAAAAAACTTCCTCTATGATGCGATGAGCATGACATGGCTGCTGGCCATTTTCTACAGTATTTACGTGCTTGGCCTGGCCTACCGGCAAACCAGCGACCGACGCCGCCGCGAGACCATTAAATACCTGATATATGGCTTTTTAACGACAGCCGCTCTGAGCCTGACCAACACCCCGGCGATTCATGGATATGAAGTCTATCCGCTGGGCACGTTTATCTTTATCTCCTTGTTTTTACTGGCTTACGGGCTTTACAAGCATAACATCCGAATCGCCCTGGAGCAGCTTAGAAGCCTGATTTTCAGGATCGGGCACCTGACGTTGAGCATTGCCGCCGGCTTTTCGCCATGGCTTTTGTTGCCCGGCAGCTCCCAGGGCACAAAAATGTTTGCGGGGGTGATGATCGTTACCATTACCTATACACCGCTCCAAAAAATATGGGACAAAGTCCTGAACCTGCTGATCAAGCGGTCGGCTGAAAGACTCCAGCAGGAATATTACCGTTTGACATACAATCTTTCCCGGTTCCATCACCTGCATGCGATCTATCGGGAAATGAAGGAATGGCTGTTTCGGGTGTTAATGAATTCCAGATACGCCATGGTATTTTACAATGAAAAGTCCGGACGCTTCGAAGGTTGGCGGACATGGAATACCGAGTACCAGGCCGGTTTTTTCCCGTCACACGCAGGAATTAAGGAAGGCGACGAACCATTGACCATTCGGACGGAGCACCCCCTGATTCAAAAAATTGAGGCCGAACAAACATCCATTGTTTCGAATGGGCTAATCAAACAATGGATGGCCGATAGGGGTGAACCGGCGAATCCATCGGACTGGCTCCAGGAGGCCGGAATGGTCGTCCCGGTCTTTTCCGACAACCGGATCATTTGCCTGCTGATAGCGGGAAATAAAATCAACGACCGTTCCTATATCCCGGCCGAAATCGAGATACTTAAGAATATCGGCGCGATTTTGGGCCCTTTTATCGAAAATGCCAAGTTTTTCGAGCGGTTGGAATACCTGGTGGAACGTCGGACGCGGGCGCTTAACCACGCCCTGGCCGACGCCAAAACAAAAAGCCGGAAGATTGAATCCATCAATCAAACCATCAAACAGCAGAACCACATATTTTTAAGCCTTTTTGAAACCAGCTCAAAAATCCATAACATCCATGAGCTGAACAAACTCTTTGATTTTACGCTGAAAAACTTAAAATCCGTGTTTCCGCACCTCGGCTTCGGCATCATTGTAGCCGGCGGCCGCTCGGAAATTATAGAAAGCGGGGCATTTCAAGGCATTACATCCCTCGAACAGAAAAGTATACTGAAATATCGGGCATTTCTCGAAAATCCGAAAATCGACCGCCTGTTAAAAAAGGAGATGTCCCAGCACGTGCCCCCGGCTTCCAATAGCCGGGAGCTGCGCTGGCAAACCATCCCCATGCGGGGCAGAAACAGCCGCATTATCGGCCACATGGTCATCAAAGGGCCCGAACTCGATCAGACCACCCAAAAGGTCATCGGAATTTTCCTGGCCCAGGTATCCGCCGTGGCCCAATACAAACTTCTCATGCGGCAGCTTGAGACCGTCGCCAATACGGATGGCCTGACAGGTGTGGCCAACCGGACGTTTTTTGAGAAGGAATACGCCAACCATTTAAAAAATGCCGAAAAGTTCCCGGAAATCTATTTTTCATTAATAATAATCGATCTTAACGGGCTAAAACAGATTAACGATAGATATGGCCATGAAAAAGGGGACGAAGGGATCAAAATGGTGGCGGAAATGCTGCGCTCGGTTTGCCGGGAAACCGATATTCTGGCCAGAATCGGGGGCGATGAGTTCGCCCTTCTGTTGCCCGCATGCAACAGCCAACAGGCCCACGCCCTGTTAAAGCGCCTCCGGGATGAAGAAAAATGCCTTTTCCTTGCCGTTCGGGAGCCCCAAAACGGGTCCGGCCAGGTTCCTATCCGCATCAGCATCGGCCTTGCCGGTTCAGATGAGGCCGAGCCGGAAAAAATCATGAAAATGGCGGATCAACGAATGTATAGGGATAAAGAAAAATATTATCAATCCAAAAATCAGCCGTGCCCTTCTAAGTAAATTGAAAATATATACTATTATTTCAGAAGGTTAACTTTCTGTCATTCCGAGAAGCGAAAGCGACGAGGAATCTTGTTTGTTCAAGTTCAGGGGAGGCGAAAATTTTAACCGCAGGCATACGCGAAGTATGTTGATTGAGAATTAAAATTGGACCCTGACACAGAAATTGGGCAAATTGGCCATTTATGGATGGGCATTGACTGAACGCAGAGGAATTGGGCTTGACAACAACGTAAGGCTGGCCATAAGAGGGGATAACCGTAAACCGTTGCCAACGCGCAGGCATTTATGCAACCACACGGGAAAGACATAAAGTCAACCGATGATATCGGCCTGCTGTATCAAATCAGCCAGGTGCTCAACCGTTCAACGGATTTAAAACAGTCCTTGTATGAAGTGCTGGAGCTGCTTTCAAAAACCATGAACATGGTCCGCGGCACCATTACCCTTCTGAATCCGCTAAGCAACGAAATCCAAATTGAAGTCGCCCACGGCATGCCCAAAAGCGCCCTTAATAAGGGCAAATACAAGCTCGGAGAAGGCGTGACCGGTGAGGTCATTCAAAGCGGAAGGGCGGTGTCCCTTCCGAAAATCAGCGATGATGACCGGTTTCTCAACCGAACCGCCACCCGGAAGGAAAATAAGAATCATGAGCTGTCATTTATTTGCGTCCCGATCAAAAAAGAGACCCAGGTCATCGGCGCCCTGAGCGTGGATCGCCCGTACGATCCTGATTATCCGCTGGAAGCGGGAGAGCGGCTGCTTTCAGTAATCGCCGTCATGATTGCCACCCAAGTTATCCATCTGGAAAGAATCCGCATTGAAAAGGAACAGTTAAAAGCCGAAAACGAACGGCTCCAGTCCGAATTACAGAAAAAATACCAGATTAAAAACATTATCGGCAACAGCAATAAAATGCGGGAGGTCTTTCAGATGATCTCCCAGGTGGCTGAAAGCAATGCCACCGTTCTGATCCGGGGCGAGAGCGGGACCGGCAAGGAACTGGTGGCCAATGCCATCCATTACAACAGCCGCCGATCCAAACATCCGTTTATCAAACTCAATTGTTCAGCGATTCCGGCCAATCTGATAGAAAGCGAACTGTTCGGCCATGAGAAAGGGGCATTTACCGGCGCCCTCTATCAGAAGACCGGGAAATTTGAACTCTCGGACAAAGGCACCCTGTTTTTGGATGAAATCGGCTCTATTGATCCGGATGTACAGATTAAACTTCTACGGGTGCTTCAGGAACGGGAATTTGAACGGGTCGGCGGGAATACGCCCATCAAAGTGGATGTAAGGATTATCGCGGCAACCAACCGAAACCTCGAGCACGCTGTCACTGAGGGCGAATTCCGGAGCGATCTGTATTACCGGATCAACGTTTTTCCCATCTATCTCCCCCCCCTGCGGGAACGAAAAACCGACATCCTGGTTCTTGCCGAATTTTTTCTGGAAAAATACGCTCGCGAAAACAATAAAACGATTCTGCGGTTTTCCACCCCGGCTATTGATATGCTGATGGGCTACCACTGGCCGGGCAACGTCCGGGAACTTGAAAACTGCATTGAACGGGCGGTGCTTCTATGCGAGGATCAAGTCGTCCACAGCTTCCATTTGCCGCCGACCCTTCAAACAGGCCGGGAATCCGATACGTTGCCCCATATTTCCCTTGATAGCGCCGTCGAACGCCTGGAAAAAGAAATGATTGTCGATGCATTAAAGCATACCCACGGAAATATGTCCCAAGCGGCCAAAGCCCTCCGCACGACAGTCCGAAAACTATCCTATAAAGCCGACAAATATAATATCGATCCGCGACCGTATCGGTAGACGCGGTGGTTGGACAAAAACAGGGCTGAACATAAGCCCGCCACCGCCCTGTTGGAGAAGCTATAATGCATCAGACCCGGTTTCTCCTGTCCTCAGCCGGATCACTTCATCCAAAGCCGTGATAAAAATTTTGCCGTCCCCGATTTTATCCGTAACCGCCGACTTTTGGATTGTTTGAACCACCCTGTCCGCATGATCGGCGTCGACAACGACTTCAATTTTTATTTTGGGTATAAAATCAACTGCGTATTCAGCCCCCCGATAGATTTCCGTATGGCCCTTCTGCCGGCCATACCCCTTGACTTCGGATACGGTCATGCCGTGAATGCCAATATCATTGAGGGCCTCTTTGACATCATCGAGTTTGAAGGGTTTGATTATTGCCTCGATTTTTTTCATATTTTAGATTCTCCGGTTTTATAACAGAAATTGGCGCACCCTGCACCCTATACATGCGATTTTGCCGTCCCGAAACCGATTATAAAGAGACTATCAAACTTGACATAAGAAACAAAATTTTTTTATAATTTTTTATTTAAGGGTTAATAACCATTCTTTCTCC
>JAGXLR010000207.1 GCA_018334555.1 Desulfobacterales bacterium | reverse complement strand
AGTAACTTTTACTGTATGGTTGAAGGCACTGAGACGATTCATCCAATTTTGTCATTTCGAGCGACAGCGAGAAATCTTGAACAAACAAGATTCCTCGTCACTTTCGCTCCTCGGAATGACAGAGAGTTAAGCTTCTGGAATAATAATATATATTTTCAAGTTACTTAGAAGTTGTCTATGCGAGACATCATTTGACGCAGTAGATGCGGTGAAATTGGAAATCCCGGAGGGTTTCAAATTTTTTGATCAAAAAATGATTCAATATCCTGAAAACAAAATAAAAATTAAATCTTCAAAAAATTGAAACGCTCAATTTAGGTTATAGTCCCATAAACTTTCCCGCGATCTGTTTCATGATTTCATTGGTGCCGGCAAATATCGGCATGACGCGCAGATCCCGGAAGGCGCGCGCGATCGGGCATTCTTCGGTCAACCCGAAATCGGCATGCAGGTCCAGGCATTTCCGTGACAGTCTTTTGGAGAGGTCGGTGCACCAGTATTTGGCCATGGAGGTTTCGATGACCACGTTTTCGCCGGCCATATGCTCCATGATCAGTTTATCTATAAATGTTCGCCCGAGTTTGACCTCTGTGGTCATTTCAACAAGCTCGAAGAGCACGGCCTGGTTCTTGGAGACCGGTTTGCCGGAGGCGTCCGTATGGCTTTTGCAGTAGTCGGTGCTCCACTCGAGGATGACTTCGGCTGCGGCTTGGGCGACAATCGCAGTGACCAGCCGCTCCTGCTGGAGTTTCTGCATGAGCATGTAAAACCCCTGGCCCTCTTCGCCCATCAGGTTCGCCTTGGGGATTCGGCAGTTGGTGAAGAAAAGCTCGGCGGTATCCTGGCTCCAGAATCCCATCTTGTCAAGATGGCGACCCCGTTTAAAGCCCGGCGTGCCGTCTTCCACGAGGTAAAGCGAAACCGCCTGGTACGGATTGTCCACTGCCGGATTTTTGGCCGCCACGATCACGAGGTCCGAAATGATGCCGTTTGAGATAAAAGTTTTGGAGCCGTTTAAGACGATTTCGTCGCCGTCTTTTTCCGCCGTGGTCGTGAGGCCGGCCAGGTCACTGCCCGCATCCGGCTCGGTCATGGCCACAGCCGTAACAATATCACCGGAGACGCAGCCGGGAAGATACCTCTTTTTTTGCTCTTCACTGGCGAATGCGTCGATATAGGGCACCACCACATCGCTGTGCAGCGGGGCGGACAGTCCCGTGTGGTTGGTGCGGGCCATCTCTTCGGCCACAATTACCGAATAGTGGAAATCCCCCCCCATTCCCCCGTAATCCGTCGATATGCAGGGGCAGAGGAACCCTTCAGCCCCCATGCGCTGCCAGGCTGATTTCGGCACAATCCGGTCGTTTTCCCATTGGTTCACATAGGGCGTGATCTCGGCGTCCAAGAAGCCTCTCAACCGTTTTCGGTATTGATGATGGGCTTCGGTATAGTTTAGTATCTGCATCTGGGTGGCTCCTTGTTTTTAGATGAATCAGGGTTTGAGCTTTCCAATCACCTCATCGGCGATGATATCCTTCTGCACCCCGGGCGTTCCCTGGAAGATTTCCGCGTGTTTGGCGTCCCGATAGAAATGTTCCACCTCGTATTCCGTCATATACCCGTATCCGCCCAGCATCTGGACCGATTCATCGGTCACCGCCATTGCGGTCTCGGTCGCCGTCAGCTTTGCCATGGATGCCATCTGGTTCGAAGCTTTGCCCTGATCGAAGCAGGTGGCGGCGTAGTAGGTCAGATACCGCGCGCCTTCGATCCGATTGGCCATATCGGCTATTTTGTGGCGGGTTATCTGAAACTGCGCCAGTTTTTTTCCGAACTGTTCGCGTTCTTTGATATAGGCGAGCGCCCTGTCAAAAGCGCCTTGGGCCGTTCCTAGCGCCATTGCCGCGATTTGGATACGGTTTTCTATCAGAAACCGCTCGAGCTGTTTGTAGCCCATGCCCTCGCTGCCGATTAAATGGGTGGGCGGTACCCGGACGTTCTCAAAGCGGACCGGGGCGAACGGGACCATCCGGCCGCCCAGTTTTTCCGTGCGGTTTTCTGTAAAGACCCCTTCCCGGTCGGATTCCACCAGCAGCATGGACATGCCTTTTGTTCGCGGCTCAACCGTCGGGTCCGTGGCGCATAGGACGACGTGGATGTCGGCTTGATCGCCCAAGGGGACATGGGATTTAACGCCGTTTATAATCCACCCATCCGGGTCTTTTTCAGCCGTTGTTTTAACGGCGCTTAGGTCATAGCCCGGGTCGGGTTCAAGAAAGGCGCCCGTGGAAATCCGCTGACCTCCGGCAATCGCGGGTATGAACGTTTCCTTGAGGGCTTTGTCCCCGAATCTGAGGATGCATTCAGCCGCATAGGCGGAGAATTTGAGTGCGGCGCCGAGCGTAGAATCCTTTCTACAGAAGGTTTCGCTTACCAATATATCCTCAAATAGCCCTAAACCGCCGCCTTCGTAAGCCTCATCAAAGTGAATTCCGATAAATCCAAGCTCTCCGGCTTTCTCCAAAATATCGAGGGGAAATGTCTGTGCCTTGGACTGTTCAATGATCATTTCCTTGTCGAATTTGCCTCTGGCAAATTCCCACGCGGCTTTTTTGATTTCTTTCTGGGATTTGGACAGCGTAAAATCCATGGGCAGCGCCTCCTGAGCTATTGAGCCTTGGGGTTGGCTTTAAGCGATTGTCTTGCGGCATCCTCCCGGCTGGAATAAATGCCCCCCCAGCATTTAATACAAAGAACTGTTTCCATCATTTGATGGAAAAAATTATAGGCCTTTCGCCCAAAAGTCAAGCATGAAATTGCAGATGAAAACAGGTGAAAATAAGGAACCGGCCGGGCAGTGGTTTAATGTATGGAGGGGGTTGCTCCCCGGCCGGATAAGCGGTCATTTGAAGCAAGGATTACTTGGGGGCGGGCAGTGCCTTCTGTTCAAAAGTATTCATAAGCTCCCGCATCTGCTTTGAAATCTCCATGTAGCGGCTGTTCAAGTCCTCCCTGAAGTCAATATGGATCTTATTGATTTTGTGCTGCATCTCTTTTAGCAGCTTGACCCGCTTCTTCCAGAGCTTGGCCGCGTAGTCGATATTGTCTATCGAATTCGTCATCAGGGATTTTGAGTACTGATTGACCAATCCGACAAAGTAGTGGTATTTTTCTTCCAGAATCGAGGCGGTTTTTTCCTTCTTCAGGGTCTCCTGGGTAATGGTGTGGAAATGATGCCCAGTAATGCCCATAGAAACTGCTTCTCCAAAAACCTCCCGGTGTTTTAGGAAATTGCGGCCCAGAAATTTCAGGTACTGCCACCCATAGGGGGTAAACGGTTGGCGGAGAAGGGATTTAATAAATATTTTAACCTCTTGAAGCTTGATTTGCCGTTGAAAATATTCGGTGTATTCCATATTATCAAACAGCCGGTTGCAGCGTTCGAAATATTTTTTCAACCGGAAATCATAGATGTTCGCCAGAATTTTTTTATAGCCCTCTTTTAGCCGGTCGCCGTCCATTACGGTTTTAAAATTGGTTGACAGCACATGTGTATTATTGCCGATGGAGGATCCCAGAATCCGGCCCTCCGATTTTAGCCGTTGGTATAGCTTGGTGCCGGGAAGGGCGACCAAAAGACCGATCATGGCTTTTGGAATGGCGTTTCGCTGGATAAAACGAATCTGTCGTTCGAAAATATCCGGCTTGTCGTTGTCAAAGCCAACGATGAATCCGGCCATGACTTCAATGCCATGCTTTTGGATATGCCGGACCGCCTCTCCCATATCGGTTTTAAGGTTCTGGACCTTGCCGGTCTCTTTAAGACCCTCCCTGTCCGGCGTCTCGATCCCGATAAACACCTCGTTGAAACCGGCTTCCCGCATAAGGGCCAAAAGATCGTCGTCTGATGCCATGTTGATGCTGGCCTCCGTGAAGAAGTGAAACGGATGGCCGTGCGCTTCCTGCCACTGCTTAAGCGCCGGGAGCAGTTCGGCTTTGGCCCGCTTTTTATTGCCGATGAAATTGTCATCCACCAGAAATACGGGGCCGCGCCAGCCCTGTTGGTAAAGCGCCTCCATTTCGGCGACCATGGTGTCCGCGGATTTAAGACGGGGGGTGTTGCCGTAGATGACCCAGATGTCGCAGAATTCACAATGAAAGGGGCACCCCCGGGAGTACTGGACCGCCATGGAGCCGTAGGCGTCCATTTTCAACAGGTCAAACCGCGGTGTCGGGGCTTTGCTGATATCCGGATGCGGGGGCAGCGGATAAATCTCTTTGGCCACACCGTTTTCCAGGTCGGAGAGAAACGGTTGAAGCGTCTCCTCTACCTCACCGAGAACGAAGTGGTCCACCCCCTCGATTTCTTCGCGGTTCGAATTCGCATAGGGGCCGCCTAAAACCACCTTGGTATGCATCTGTTTGCACCGGGTTATGACCGATTGCATGGATTCCTTTTGCACGATCATTGCGGATATAAAGACGGCATCCGCCCATTCAATATCCTCGTCGCAAAGGGACTCGATATTCATGTCCACCAGTTTCAGATGGTAATCCGGCGGAAACAGGGCGGCCACGGTAAGCAGGCCAAGCGGCGGCATGGAGCTTTTTTTGTGGATAAACTTCAACGCATATTTGAAACTCCAGTAGGTGTTGCTGGGCACTTCCGGATAGACCATTAGGATGTTTTGATAATTCGGCATAAAACGTTTCTCCTCATTCCTATATTTAACTTAATAAAAATAATCATGAAAAAGGTATTTGTCATTGAATCCATTTAATTCGTGCCCATCCATAAATGGCTAATTTGCCCAATTTCTGTGTCAGGCTCAAATTTGACAATCTCGTAAAAAGTCAATTTTAGGATGGCAAAGTAAAAAGTTCAAGCCCCAGTTAAGATCCGGGGACGCGCAACACAGATATTGGACTTCTAAGTAACATCACATATTAGTTATGCGGGAACAAGCTTGAATCCTAATGATTTCGCTTGATTGGCAACCCGCTTTTGCAAACGCCGCTGATGTTCTTGTTCATGGTCAGCGAATATGGTTTCA
>JAGXLR010000046.1 GCA_018334555.1 Desulfobacterales bacterium | reverse complement strand
TGTGTTGCGCTGCATCCCTCGGAATTTCACGTACAGCTAAGTACGCTGCATTCCTCGGGATTTTGCGCGCCTTGATCTTGAACTTTTTACTTTGCCATCCTAAAAACGACTTTTTACGAGATTGTCAGGGTTTGATGGATTCGTAAAAAGCGATGTATGGAGGCACCCGGTTATTCAAAATCGATTCCGGCCGGCCATAAATAATAAAATCCTGCACGGTCGAATTTCGCGGATTCCGGCAGACCTAGGTCAACCAGCGCTTGCCGGCCGGCCTGATAGCGGGTTTGGGTATTATAAAGATTGTCATTCGGGTATTCGGTCCGGCGATAGACCACCAACCGGCTGTCTTCGGACAATCCTGCCATTTCCCGGGTTTTGGAAACCGCATCCTTCAAGTACCCGATCTCGTCGACCAGGCCGACCTCGAGCGCCTCATCGGCCAGATAAATCCTTGCGGTCTTGACATCGGCAAGTTCGGAGGCATCCAGGTATCGATGCTTCTTGACGAGCCTGAGAAACCGCTCGCCCAATCTGTCGGCAAGCCCCTGGAACATTTCCTCCTCTGCGGATGTCGCCTCCCTGAAAGGCGATCCCATATCCTTATGTCTTCCCGATGTATGCGTAACCACGTCGACGCCGATTTTTTCCATGAGACCGTTTATTTTCGGGCGGATAAAAATAACCCCCACTGAACCGGCAATCGAGGTCGGGTGGGCCATGATATGATCGGCCGGCAGTGAGATATAATAGCCGCCCGAGGCGGCCACATTCATAAGGGAAACCGTCACCACTTTATCCGTTTTTTCTTTAAATTCTCTTATTTCGTGGTATAAAATATCACTGGCGGTGACTGTGCCGCCCGGCGAATCGATTTTAAAAAGTACGGCCTTGACCGCTGGATCATTTTCGGCCATACGCAGCTGGGAGACAATTTCCTGAACCATGCTCGGCTTCGTCCGGAGCAGCCCTTTGTGAGAAAAGTCAGAAATAATGCCGTTTACCGGTATCAATAGGATCTTGTCCTCCGCCTCGCCCGCCAGGGTGAATTCCTTCAGGGGGTCCGTGGCATCGGTAAACAGTTTGACCTTTGGGGACATGCAGCCCGCGGCCAAAAAACTCATAATCAGCAAGAAAACGATTTTTATCCGAATGGCTCTCACACTTACCTCCACCGGCCAGTTTTGCGGCCCTTTTTATTTTTAAAACGATTATAATGGGATTACCCCTTTAGTTGATAATTACTATACTTACTGTAATTCTGTCCATATTTAAAGTCGAAAAGGTGGACAGATTCTTTTCAACCTAAATTATACAGGCGTCTGGATCAATCAATCGAATAAAAAAGAGGGGCATCTGCAGATGGATATACGACGGGATACAGAAGGTATCGCCCATATCAGCGGCTGCGATCAAAGGGAGGTTTTTTATGGTTTGGGCTATGCCCACGGCCGCGACAGGGCGCTGCAGCTGCTTTTAATGCGGATCCTGGGGCAAGGCCGCGCCTGTGAGCTCCTTTCCGCAGATGATGAAATGCTTGAAATTGATATGTTTTTCCGGCGGATGAACTGGGCCGGGAGAACGGGTAAAGAAATACAGAAAATACCGCCGGAGGCCATGGCCGTTTGTGATGCCTACTGCAGCGGTGTCAATAAGGCGATTGGCGAAAGAAAGCCGTGGGAATGCCGGCTTCTGGGGTACAGGCCGGAACCCTGGCGGATCGAGGATATATTGCTGCTCTCACGCATGCTGGGCTACCTGACCCTTTCCCAATCCCAGGGCGAGATGGAGCGTCTGCTGGTTGAAATGGTCCAGGCCGGCATATCCGAGGAGAAGCTCCACGAACTGTTCCCCGGTATCCTGCAGGAACTGGATGTGGGGCTGATCAAAAAAATAAAACTGCAGGAGCGGATCGTATCTCCGCCGTCCCTGTGGAATACAGGAGCCCCGCAGTTTATGGCCTCGAACAACTGGGTGGTATCAGGCGAAAGGACCGCCTCCGGAAAGCCGATTCTCGCCAACGATCCGCATCTCGAGGTCAATCGGCTGCCCAATATTTGGTACGAGGCCGTCCTGAAAACGCCCGACCGCTATCTCATGGGGGCGTCCATACCCGGACTGCCGGCCGTACTGATCGGCCGAAATCCCGATCTCGCATGGGGGGCCACCTATACATTCATGGACGCCACAGACGCCTGGATCGAATACTGCAAAGACGGCCGGTATTACCGGGAACCCGGCGAGTGGCAGGCGTTTCACCAGCGCAGGGAAACCATTTTCCGGAAGAAAAAAACATCGGTTGAGGTCGTCTTTTACGAAAACGAGCATGGCGTACTGGAAGGCAACCCCTATAATCCAGGCTATTACCTGGCCACGCGATGGGCGCCGGCTGATGGGGGGGCCATCGGTTTAACCCATATACTGAGGCTGTGGTCGGCCGAAACTGTTGAAGAAGCCATGAGCCTGCTGGGTCCGGTCGAATCCTCCTGGAGTTTTGTGCTGGCGGACGGGGCCGGCAACATCGGCTACCAGATGTCCGGCTGGATGCCCCGACGCAGAGAGGGAATCAGCGGATTCGTGCCGCTTCCGGGCTGGGACAGACGAAACGATTGGCAGGGATTTGTCGACCATACTGATCTGCCGAGGTGCATAAATCCGGAATCCGGAATTATTGTAACCGCCAATCAGAACCTAAACGAACTTGGCAATGCCAATCCCATCAATATCGTCATGGGCCCGTATCGCGCGGATCGCATACAGGCGCTCCTGGAGACGGGCGGGAAGCTGACCTGCGAGGATATGTATAAAATCCAATATGATGTGTATTCCCCCCAGGCCCGTCAGTTCATGGAGATCCTCTACGACTGCCTGCCGGATACCCCTGCAGCGGAAATACTCAAAAATTGGAAATATAACTACAGCGCCGATTCTGAGGGCGCTTGGCTGTTTGAAGCCTTTTACCAGGCCCTTTACAGGGAAATTTTTGGAAACAACGGGTTGGGTAAGGACGCCCTGGGGCACCTGAAAACCCATACCGGGATCTTCACCGATTTTTACCTGAATTTTGACCGGATAATGATGAGTGAGGCCTCATCATGGTTCAACGGCAGAACCCGGGGGACTATCTACGCCCGGGCCGCCGAGCGGGCCCTATCCGGGGAACCGCTTCCCTGGGGCAAGAGCCGCCAGGTGATGATGCGACATATCCTGTTTGGCGGCCGTCTGCCCCGGTTTCTGGGCTTTGACCGGGGGCCGCTGACGCTTATCGGGAGCCGGGCAACCCCCCATCAGGGACAAATTTATGAAAGCGCCGGCCGGCAGACCACATTTGCCCCATCCTACCGCATGGCAACGGACCTCTCAACCGATCGGATCCATACGAATATGTGCGGCGGTCCTTCGGACCGGCGATTTTCCAGGTGGTATGTCTCTGACCTGGAAAACTGGAAAAACGGGAGGTACAAACAGCTAAGCCCTGAAGATACAGAAAAGCATCATCCGTTTAAATAGTGCCCATCCATAACTGGCTAATTTGCCCGATTTCTGTGTCAGATCCAAATTTTAATCCTCAGGCATACTTCGGCGCCTTATGCCCATGCGCCGATGGGCTGTCGACATGTTGGGAAAAATGAGGCATTCGTGTCGGTATAGAGGCGAAAGGGGCTAAAAACCCCGGAAGCGCTTTGTTTCCCAAGGGTTCATGTTTCAGCGGATATCAGCGGAGATTTTGTTGGGGAAATTTTGTTGGGGAGATTTGGTCTGCATCTTGTGTGGTGGAGCTGAGGGGAATCGAACCCCTGACCTCTTGAATGCCATTCAAGCGCTCTCCCAACTGAGCTACAGCCCCGTCCGAAAATGATGAAGGAATTTAATAAAGTGAGCCCTTGATGTCAACCCTAATTTTAACCTAAATTGAGCGTTTCAATCTTTTGAAGGTTTAACAATTAAGACAATCTCGTAAAAAGTCGGTTTTAGGATGGCAAAGTAAAAAGTTCAAGCCCCAGTTAAGATCAGGGGGCGCGCAAATCCCGAGGAATGCAGCATACTTAGCTGTACGTGAGATTCCGAGGGATGGAAGCGCAACACAGATATTGGACTTCCAAGGAACTCGACAATATTTAATATTATCTTAGAAGCTTCCGCTGCTGTCATTGCGAGAAACGAAAGTGACGAGGAATCTTGATTGTTAAAGATTTCTCGCTACCGCTCGAAATGACAATGCGGACGCTTTTCAGAGTTACTTTCTGCAAAAATGGTGCGCCAGCGCAATAAATCGCTTTTTACCAAGCCATCAAGCAAACGGCAAAAAAACCGACGGCCCATTCAATGACACGATCAATCGGCGGCGGGCCGCCGGAATCCGACTGGCCGCCCTAAAAACCGCATAATATATTGACAAAAAGGCAGAGAGACATTAGAAATACAAGAAACCTGTTTGGGCTTGCCCTCGGCTTTTGGCCAAACCGGTGTCACACCGTAAAAATTAGATCAGATATAAATATCAGGAGATTGTTTAATGCTTAGCGAAATGCGGAAAAGCGCCGGATCCTGGATGATCAAAATCCTTCTGGGAATCATCGTTCTGGCGTTTGTCTTCATGGGCGCCGGCAGCTTCAATGCGGGCCGGACAACCAAAGCCGCCAGTGTGAACGGCGAGCCGATTTCCATCAAGGAATACCAAGACACACACAGGCGAATCATTGACCGGCTCCGCCAACAATTCGGAGAACGCCTAAACAATGACATGCTCGAAAATTTCAATGTCAAGCAGCAGGCCATCGACCAGGTGATCAAAGAGGAGCTGCTGCGCCAGACGGCTGAAAAATATAATTTGCAGGTCGCCCCCGCTGAACTGGCCGAAACCATCACCAGCATCCCGGCGTTTCAGAAAAACGGCCGCTTCAACCAGCGGCAGTATAAAATGGTCTTAAACCAGAACCGCCTGTCCCCTGAGTCCTTTGAGGCCCTCCAGCGGGAATCCATGCTCATAGAAAAACTCCGATCGATTGTAACCAGCGGCATCCAGGTTTCACCGGCCGAAGCCCGGGAATGGTACGACTGGAAAAATACGGAGATCAAAATTGATTATGCCGTATTTGAGCCGGAAGACTTCTCTGATGCGGTGACTGTCAACGAAGAGGCCCTTAAGGCGTATTACGACAAACACAAAGCGGAATATAAAACCAAGCCAAGAATCAAGGCCAGATACGTTGAATTTTCCGTAGATGACTACCTGCCAGAGGTTGAAGTCGCCGAGGAAGACATCCGGGCGTATTACGACAACCATCAGAAAAAATATGAACAACCGGCGAGCGTGCATGCCCGTCATATACTGCTGAAGCTGGATAAAAAGGCGGATTCGGAGCGTGTCGGGCAAAGGCGAAAAAAGGCGGTAGAAATCATGGAAGAGGCCAAGTCAGGCAAGGATTTCGCCGAATTGGCAAAAAAATACTCTGAGGGCCCCAGCAAGGAAAAAGGCGGTGATATCGGCACCTTTCAACGCGAAGAGATGGTCGAGCCGTTTTCTGAGAAGGCGTTTTCCATGGCGCCGGGCGATATCAGCCAACCGGTCCGGACACAGTTTGGCTGGCACATTATCAAGGTAGAGGAAAAAACCGAGGAAAGAACCAAACCCCTGGCCGAGGTTAAGGATAAAATCAGGAAAACCATTGCCATGGGGGAAGCGAAAAATATGGCCTATGATGAGGCCATTTCATTGTACAATATCTCGTTCGCCGGCGATGATCTAATCAAGAACACACAGGCGCGCGATCATCTGTCGGTGCAAACGACCGATTTTTTTACCCAGAAAAAGGGGCCGGCATCCGTATCAAAAGCCCGGGCATTTGCGGAGGCGGCATTTGAACTGCCCATGATGGATGTCAGCGACATAAAAGAGTTGGGGGATACATTTTATCTGATCCAAGTCATAGAAAAACAGGAAGCCCAGATTCCGGAATTCGAAGCTGTCCGCGAAAAAGTCACCAGGGACTGGCGGCAACAGGAGCAGAAAAAGGCTGCCAAAGATGCGGCAAAAAAGTTTTTAGAAGCCGTTCGATCCATGGATTCGATTGAAAAGGCGGCCGAAGAGTTGAGCATTGAAACCCATACCTCCGGCTTTTTCAGTCGAAATCAGGCAATTCAAGACATCGGAAGAGATCAGGCGGTTAGTAATGCGGCATTTAGCCTGTCTGAAGCCAATCCATATCTTAAAAGCCCGATAAACGGACAAAAAGGCTTTTATGTGCTTACAGTGGCCGATAAACAGATGCCTGACCCGAAAAAATTTGAAAAAGAAAAAAACAAGCTCGTCAAACAACTGGTGCGCCGGAAACAAACCCGGTATATGAATGACTGGATTGCCCAGCTAAGGGAAAAAAGCGATGTCGAGATATCTGAGCGCTTAATAAACTAACGGGGTTATAGAAAATCGGCGGCAATAAGTTTTTTTTGCCTGTAATCGCGTAAATTCCCGGGAAATCGTCAATGGCGAAAATATTCAATAGAAAAGCGAGTCAGACAGGGCGGCAGGGAAAAACGGCATCAAGCAAGGAAAGCCGGAAAGATCTGCAGGTTAAACGTTGCCCCGAATGTTTTATTAACCTGCCCATTGACGCCAAGGAGTGCTTTTCCTGTCATGCGAAGGTAGGCGCCCCCAATAAACACGGCGTGGCGAAAAAACGGGGGGATTGGATTCACTACGTGACCTGTGTTGTCGCCTGGGCCATATTTATCGCCTATCTCAAGTGGGCCTTCTTTTAATCAGCCCCAAACCGCAGATTATCGCATTGATGGACGGACACTATTTAGCCAGCATGGCCCGCATCATGTCACCCGTGTTTTCCGCATGGTCGGCGATGCTGCCGATGGTTTCCGCAAGTCGGACCAGATGGAATACCGCCACCGGATCGTTTTCGGTCGCAAAAATTTTCTGGATGAGGGCAAACTCGCGCTGATCCGCATCGTGTTCCATCTGACGCATATTGCTGATAATTTCCTTTACTTTCCGGCGCTGCTTTTCGGAAAAATTCCTGAAATAGATATGGGCCTGTCCCACCATATGGGCCAGCTCCTCGATCGGCTCGATAACCGAATCCACGAGCAGAAAAAGCTCCTTTTCGACGGATTCCGGGATACTGGCCTCTGCCCTGAACGAAAGCCATTTCAGTGACTCCTGAACCGCATCCAAAACCGCATCCTGCTCCCTAAGATAACGGAATAACTGGAATTTCTCAATAGGCAGCATCACTCCCTTGGGCAGATGCCCGCGTATCCGCCGTTTAATCTCATCGGCCTCATGCTCAAAGCGGGTTACTTCCTGGCGGTGGTCATCAAAGGTTTCACACCGCGTGGAGGCATAACATTCCATCGCCTGCTGAAATGCCCAGGAGCACTCCTTTACTTTTTCAGCATGCTCCTGCAACGCATCGAACGGAGAAGAGATAAATATGGAAAAAAATGGAATTCGCATGGATTCGCCTCCTTATGTCACCCAAAGAAGGAATTTGAATATGCCGATACAGGTCAGTGCGGCAACCGGAACGGTTAACACCCAGTATAGCATAATTTGAAATATAATGCCAAAATTGACTGCTTCAAACCCCCTTGCCAACCCTACCCCCATCACGCCGCCGACCGCGGAATGGGTGGTGGATACCGGAAGCCCCAGTTTGGAGGCGACCAGAACGGTGGTTGCCGCTGAAAAATCCACTGAAAACCCCCGGGTGTTGCTCAATGTGGTAATCCGGCTCCCGACGGTCTGAATCACCCGGCGACCGCCCATGGCAATCCCCACGGCAATCCCCACACCGCCTAAAAACAACAGGAAAAATGGCACCGGCACGGTAGCCCCCAACGTCCCCTCTTTGACCAGAAAATAAATCACCGCCAGCGGACCGATGGCATTGGCCACGTCATTGGCACCCTGAGCAAGCGCCACGTAACAGGAGGTGCCGATTTGAATTCGTCGAAAAATGGCCTCCGCACCAAGACGCAGTTTTTTCTCCGCATCCAGCTTGTAATTGATGGCCCACTTTCCCAAATAGCCGATCATCGAAGCAATCATCAGAGAAATCAACCCCGCGACCGGGGTGCTCAGCGACAGGCTTTTTCCCAGCGGGGTTTTAAACAGAAAGGACATGGCGATTATAAATACGGCAGTGCCGATAAACCATGGCGATTTCTTCAGGGCCGCCCCAAAGGGATCAGAACTGGACAATACGATCCATATAATCAGCTTAAACATCAAGAAGCCGATCACCAGGCTAAATACCGGGGATATCACCCAGCTTAGCACGACAGCGCCGAGTACACCCCAGTGAATTACCGAAAATCCGCCCATGGCGACACCGAACCCGACCATAGAGCCCACAATGGAATGGGTCGTGGAAACCGGCAGGGACCGCCATGTGGCAAACGATACCCATAGAGAAGCGGAAAGCAGCGCAGAGAGGGCGCCAAGTAGGGCAATATGGGGGTCGCTGAGCACATCGGTTGAAACGATGCCCTTGCGAATGGTATCGGTGACATGGCTTCCGATAAAAGCCGCCCCCACGATATTGAGTATGCCGGCGATTAAGATGGCCTGACGCAGGGTGATCGCCTTGGCCCCTACCGCCGAGGCCATGGAGTTGGCCACATCATTGGCGCCGATATTCCAGGCCATATAAAAACCGACCAGAAAACCGACAATAAGTACGATAACTTCAGTTGGCACGCCTTCCACCGTTTTTGTTCTCAAAGCTGTTGCAATTGTGTGTCGACTTAACACAACGACCTACCCGGCGCAAGCTAAAATCGCCCACTTGATTTTCCGCCGCGGTTGTTATAGGTTCAGTATATTTTGGTTTTTATGCATTTTAAATTTATGGGCATTTAGCTCCGGTCTTGACAATCTCGTAGCTAAACTCAATTTAGGTCGTAAAAAGCGATTTATTCCGCTGGCGCGGCATTTTTGCAGAAAGTAACTCTGAAAAGCGTCCGCATTGTCATTTCGAGCGGTAGCGAGAAATCTTTAACAATCAAGATTCCTCGTCACTTTCGTTTCTCGCAATGACAGCAGCGGAAGCTTCTAAGACAATATTAAATATTGTCGAGTTCCTTGGAAGCGATTTATTCCGCTGGCGCGGCATTTTTGCAGAAAGCAACGCTAAAAGCGGACGATCAATCACCCGGTTTATTCAAGAGGCGATGAAATGAGTTATCTGAGAGGGTTCCAAAAGGTTCAATGCTCCATCGGTATCGTTATTGTTTGCCTGCTTCTCGCCGTTTGCCCGGCATCCGGTAAGGCGAAGGCAAAAAAGGGGCCATCGGATGCCGAGGCCGCCATTTTTAACCCAAGCAAGCATCTTGCCCATCGACAATCCAAGCTCAAAGCGGATCCGGCGGTTAGATTCGGTGAATTCCCAAATGGCTTCCGCTACATTCTGATGCCAAACAAAACACCTGAAAACCGGGTCAGCATGCATCTGTTCGTCCAGGCCGGCTCCATGCATGAAAAAGCCAGTGAGCGGGGCATCGCCCATTACCTGGAGCATATGCTGTTTAACGGCACGGAACATTTTGCGGCCGGGGAGCTGGTCAAATATTTTCAGAGCCTCGGCATGCGGTTTGGACCGGATGTCAACGGCCGGACGTCTTTCTATAATACGGTTTATGATATTGATCTGCCGGAGGGCGACAGGAAAAGTCTGGAAGAAGGCCTTCTGGTGCTTCGCGATTATGCGGCCGGCGCCCTTATCAAGGCGGAGGAAGTAGAGAAGGAGCGCCCCATAATTCTTGCGGAAAAACGCACCCGGGATTCCGTCGCCTATCGAACGTTTGTTGAAACGCTAAAATTTGAATTCCCAAACGCACTCATCTCCAAACGCCTGCCCATCGGGAAGGAGCCGGTTATCAAGGCAGCCGACCGAAAACTTCTCAAATCGTTTTATGACAGCTGGTATCGACCGGAACGGATGTTTGTCATCGCGGTGGGCGATTTTGATCCGGATACCGCTGAATCACTGATCAAAGAAAAATTTGCCCGGATAGAGGCCAGAGGTCCGGCCCGCGGCTACCCGGATGCCGGAAAGATAGACCGTTGCGGGACGAATATTTTTTATCATCACGAACCGGAGGCCGGCAACACCACCGTCAGCATAGAGGTCGTCGCCAAGCGACCGCAGCCCATGGATTCAAGATCTTTCCGGCGTGAACGGCTGCTTTCAAATATGGCCGGCAGCATCATCAACTATCGGCTGGATGAAATGTTAAACCAGCCGGAGACCCCGTTTACCTCGGCAAGCGCGAGCGCGGGCAATTATCTCCATTATATTCAGGCTGCCGAAATCCGGGCGGCGTGCCCCCCGGACAAATGGCAGGCAACGCTTCAGACCATTGAACAGGCGCTGCGTAAAGCTTTGAAGCATGGGTTTACAGACAGCGAGATCGAACGGGTGAAAAAGGAGTTGACCGCCAACCTGGAACGCCGGGTCAAATCCGCATCCACACGTGAAAGCGGCCATCTGGCCCGGCAGATCATCCATAGCCTGAACAGCCGGCGGGTATTTCAGTCCCCAAAGCAGAAGCAAAACTTGCTGGCCCCAATGATTGAAACGGCTGACAAAAAAAGCATCCATGAGGCATTAAAAAAGGACTGGTCGCCGTCCCATCGGCTCGTTCTCGTCACCGGAAATGCGGATATCAATGGTTCGGACGCCCCACCTGAAAAAAAGATCGCCGGCATCTACAATCAAAGCCAACTGACGCCGGTCACCGCACCAGTAAAACAGGCCGACCTGAAGTTTCCCTACCTGGATCCGCCGAAAGGCCAAGGCCGGATCGCCAAAAAGGAGGAAATGAAGAAGCCGAACATTGTCCGGGTGGCGTTTGAAAACAATGTCACCCTAAACGTCAAGAAAACCGACTTTAAAGAAAATCAGGTAATTGCGGCCGTCGTCTTCGGAGGCGGCAACAGGGCCGAGCCCCTTGATCAGCCCGGGCTCTCCCGGCTTGCCCAGAAGGTTGTCAATCTGAGCGGCGTGGGCCAACTCACCCGTAATGAGCTCAAACGGGCGCTCGCCGGCACAAATACGAACGCTGGTTTTCATGTGGAGGAAGACAAGTTCGTATTTACGGGGCATTCCGTCACCGAAGAGATCCCCCTGCTATTTGCCCTTTTATATACCCGCATGATGGACCCGGCCTTTCGTGCGGACGCCTATGATCTGGCGATGCGCCAGTTCAAGCAGAAATATGAATCCTGGCGCCACGCCATTCATGGCGCGCTGCTGCTGGAGGGAAAGCGATTTCTGGCCGGCGGGGACAGCCGGTTCGGACTGCCGGAGTTGAAAAAATTCCAGCAGAACGCCTTAACAGATGTCAAAGAATGGATGGGTGCCGCCATGTCCGAGGAGCCGATCGAGATATCAGTGGTCGGCGACCTGGATATCGATACGGTGATAGGCAGCGCCAAAAAATACTTCGGCGCCCTTGAACCCCGAAAAAACGGACAAACCCGTACCGAAAAAACCGGCGGTCCTTCTTTTCCCATCGGCCAGTCCCGCCATATCGAGGTGCCCACCAAAATCCACAAGGGGCTCGTCGACCTCGCCTATCCGAGCGATGATTATTGGGACATTCATAAAAACAGGCGGTTTTCCATTCTTTCGGACGTAATGTCGGACCGCATGCGGATTAATATAAGAGAGGACATGGGGGCCGCCTACTCATATTCCGCTTACAACCATCCCAGCCGGGCGTTTGCAGGCTTCGGCGTATACCATGCCGTGGTTCGAATCGACCCCCAGGACGCGGGCAAAGTCATTGACGCCATTAAGGACATATCGGCAAACCTTGCCAAAAAAGGCCTGACTGAGGACGAACTCGAGCGCGCCGTCAAGCCGACCCTGGCCAATATCAAGGAACAAAGAAAAACAAACGGCTACTGGTTAAACACCGTACTCAAGGGCTCTTCCCGGCATCCCGAACAAATCGAGTGGAGCCGGACGATTTTAAGCGATTATGAATCCATTACTGCCGAGGAACTCTCCGAACTGGCGGCGGCCTACCTTAAAAACGAGAAGGCTGCCGAGCTCATTATCACCCCGGCGCAAATGGCCGGCGAACAGACAAACAAAAAAAAATGATCAAGCTGTTTATGACCATAGAACGAACGGTTGAAAAAGGAGCTCTACGATGCGTCAACGGATCTGGATGATTCTGCTGGCCCTTATCCTATCGAGTCCCGCAGCGGCCGTAGACCATAAAAATTTCATGGTTGGCGAGTACACGGACGGCCCGGACGTCACCCAAGCCTGCCTGAAGTGCCATAAAGAGCAGGGGCGGGCGTTTATCGAGACCGCCCATTGGCGCTGGAAGGGTCCCAGCCCTCACGTAGCCGGCCTTAAAGCGGACAAAGAGCTTGGCAAGCGGGTGCTGATGAATAACTTCTGAGTGAGCATCAAGTCTAACTGGTGCAGTTGCACCAAATGCCACGCCGGTTATGGATGGAAGGACGAGGCGTTTGACGCCTGCGGGAAAAAAGACGGATTCTGTTTCGACGATCCATCCAGAGCGGATTGTCTGATTTGCCATGATACCACCGGCACCTATGACAAAAAGAAAAATACCTGTGGTTATCCCAACGAATCGGTTGATCTCGACAAAGTGGCACGCCACGTCGGTAAGCCGGTACGCGCCAATTGCGGAACCTGTCACTGGTATGGCGGCGGTGGAAACAACGTTAAACACGGGGATATGGGCGATACCCTGGCTGACCCGGATCCGGATCACGACGTGCACATGGGGGCGCTCGATTTTACCTGCCAAGAATGCCATACGACTGAAAGCCATCGCATCGCGGGCAGAAGCACAACGTCTTCGGTCAGTGAGGGCAAGGTGTCATGCACGGATTGCCACGAGCGAACCCCGCATGATTCGAATTCCCCGGTACTGGACCGGTTAAACGCCCACTGCGATGCCATCGCCTGCCAGACATGCCACATTCCAAAATATGCCAAGCAGACCAAAACAACGACGCGCTGGGATTGGTCCCAAAGCGGCCAACCAAGCAAGACGCTGAAAAAAACCGACCAAATGGTGAAAAAAATAAGCAAAAAAAAGGGGGTGCTGGTGGAACAAAAAAACTTGACCCCCTCCTACGACTGGTACAACGGCACCCATCGGCGGTATTTGAAAGGCGACCCCGTCAACCTGGACGGTGTTACCTACCTGAATCCGCCCATGGGCGATATCGATGACCCGGAGGCAAAAATCACGCCCTACAAATTAATGAAGAGTAAGGTGCCGGCGGATAAAAAACTCGGCCACTTGATTGTCCCGAAACTCCACAACGGCTATTTCACCAATTATAACTGGGAGGAGGCCGCCCGGAAAGGGATGAAAGCGGCCGGCCTGGATTTCAGCGGAGAGGTCACTTTCGTGAAAACGGTGATGCACTGGCGACTCAATCATGAGGTCGCCCCCAAACAGGATGCGCTCTCCTGCCTGGATTGCCATGGGACAGAAGGGGTAATGGATTTTAAGGCGCTGGGCTACAAAGGCGACCCGGCCGCTACCGGCGGCAGGACGACAAAAGAGGGATCAAAACAATAGAGAGGCGGCAGCGGCGAAGCATCTTTTATCTGAGCCTTCCCGCTGCCGCCTCCCTTGCACCTTTCACTTTTCACTTACGCCACCCGCCGGTCGCGTCCCTGCCATTCCTTCTCGCGCAGTTTGAACTTCTGAATTTTTCCGGTCGCGGTTTTCGGGAGCTCGCAGAATTCAACCACCTTTGGCGCCTTAAACCGCGCCAGATGCTCCTTGCAGAAGGAGATGATGTCTTCTGCGGTGACATGGCTGCCGGGTTTTGCCGTCACAAATGCCTTGGGCACCTCCCCCCACTTTTCATGGGGCGTGGATACAACGGCCACCTCCATGACTTCCGGATGCTTGTACAGGGTGTTTTCAACCTCCACCGTGGAAATATTTTCCCCGCCGCTGATGATGATATCCTTTTTCCGGTCCATGATCTGAATATAGCCGTCCGGATGCATTACCGCGAGGTCCCCGCTGTGGAACCAGCCGCCGTCAAACGCCTCCCGGGTGGCGGCCTCGTCCTTATAATAGCCCAGCATCACATTGTTGCCCCGCATGACGATCTCGCCGATGGTCTGTCCATCCCTGGGCACCGGTTCATAGGTTTTGGGATCCACCACATCCGCATACATGGCATGGATATAGGGAATCCCCTGCCGGGCTTTAATCTGGACCCGTTCTTCGGTTGACTGGTCATTCCACTTGGGCTGCCATGTACAAATGGTATGGGGCCCATAGACTTCGGTCAATCCGTAGCACTGGATCACTTCCGCGCCCGAGGCCTCCATATTCTGGATCACCTGGGGCGCCGGCGGGGCACCGGCGGTGTTGATATTGAGTTTATGGCTCAGTTTGATATCGTTCTCCTCCAAATAACCGGACAATCCGATCAGGACGGTGGGCGCGGCGCACAAATGGGTAACCTGCTCCTTTTCGATGAGATCATAAATCACCGCCGGCTCCACTTTACGCAGACAGACATTGGTGGCGCCAACAGCCGCTATAGCCCATGTATAGCACCATCCGTTGCAGTGAAACATGGGAAGTGTCCATAAATAAATGGCGTCCGGGGTCACATTGAATTCAATAATTTCGCCTAACGCATTTAAATAGGCGCCCCGGTGATGATACATAACCCCTTTGGGCTTACCGGTGGTGCCGCTGGTATAATTAAGCGTGATGACCTCCCGTTCACCACCGACTTCACAGGCAACCGGCGCATCCGAACCAGTAGCCAGAAACGCCTCATAGCTCATGCCATCCAGTGGTTTCTCCTCTGAGACATCACAAATGTTAATGAAGGTTTCCACATGCGTCAGCTCATCGAGAACCGGCGCCACCAGGTTGGCAAACTGGTTGTCCACGACGACCACCGGTGCCTCGGAGTGGTTCAAAATATAGGCGATTTCAGACGGTGAGAGCCGGATATTAACGGTGACAAGGACGGCGCCGATCATTGGCACGGCAAAATGGGCCTCGAGCACCGGCGGAATATTCGGGGCGATAAACGCCACTTTGTCGCCCTTTTTAACCCCGGCGGCTTTAAGCGCGCTTGCCAGTCGGTTGATGCGTTCGTAGAACTCCGCATACGTGTAACGTTTGTCCCCGTGCACGACTGCGGTTTTATCGCGAAAAACATCGGCTGAGCGCCAGATGAATTTAACCGGGGAGAGTAAATCATAATTAACGGTTTCCTGGGTCATAACCTATTCCTCCCTTTGTTGGTTTAATTGGTCCGAAACATACTGCACGATAGTTTCGGCATATTTGTCATCCGCGGGCTGCACCATGTAGAAGATCACGCCCTGCCGCCTGGCCGAAAGCTCCAGGGATCGGGAGTTCTCTTTTGTCATTCCCACAATCCGACAATCCGATCGATGCGCCCTAAGCTTTCCGATCACATCATTGCCGCTTTTTTGGGCCTGGTCCAAATCCACGAACACCAGGGCATATTCATTGCTGCTGCAGAGACTCATCGCCTCGCCCAAGCTTTCGGCGACATCCAAATGATGGCCGTATTGCCCCATGCGTTTTTTCATCTGATTGGCATAGGCCGAATCCGCCTTTACCAGAAGGATTTCCATATCGAACCCTGCCCTCTTTAGTAATCGGAATAGAATTGAAGCCTAACGCCTACCTGGAATCCAAAACCCATGCCAAATATGCGGTATATGGAAAACTTATTAATTTTAATAGATATTTTAAAAAATGGGATAAAAGAATGGGGGTGACGGGATGGGAATGCTTGTTCTCAATAATGGTTCAACGAAAAGGTTATTCCCTGAAATAAATACAAAAAAATTGATGGGTATTTTCGTTCTCAAATTAGGCATTATCAAGCCCATAACGCCTCATCTTTTTATACAGCGTTCGGCGGTTGATGCCGAGCTCGCCCGCAGCGTTGCCGCGGTGCCATTTGCTGCGCTCGAGCGCCGAAAGGATTAAGTCTTTCTCATACCGTGCCAGCGCCGCCGCCAAATCGAGATTGGCCTGCGGGGGCGCCTGGGGGGGGTTAATACCCGCCGGTGACTTGAGCACATCAAAGCGTTGCAGGGTAAAATACCGGTGCAGGGCGTTTTGAAGCTCACGCACGTTGCCCGGCCAGTCATATTGATAAATGGTATCCAAAATTTCCCCGGTTATGGGGGGAAGCGAGGCATTATCCGGATAGCGCTGACGGAAATGTTCAACCAGCAGGGGCAGATCCTCCTTTCGATCCCGCAGCGGCGGCAGCTGAATGGGAATAACATGGATGCGATAGAAAAAATCCTCCCGCATGCCGCCGGTCTTGACAAGCTCCCGAAGCTCTCGGTGGGTGGCCCCGATAAACCGGATGTCCGGATAATACGGGGTCTTTCCGCCGAGCGGCATGTAGCCATGGCCCTCGATGACGCGCAGCAGCTTAACCTGCATATTAAGGCCGATCTCGCCCAACTCGTCCAGGAACAGCGTGCCGCCGTCCGCCAAGGCCAGATAGCCGTGCTTATCCCGCTCCGCCCCGGTAAATGCGCCCTTCGTATATCCGAAAAACTCGCTTTCAAGCAGCGTCTCCGGAATGGCGCCGCAATTGACGACCACAAACGGGGCCTCCTGGCGCTCGCTGTTCTCATGGATCGCCTTGGCCACAAGCTCCTTGCCGGTGCCGGATTCCCCGTAAATGATAACATTGGCATCCGTTGCCGCCGCGTTTAAAATCAGATCATAGACCCCCTGCATGACCATGCTCTTACCGATGATCTCCCCGAATCGGAAACGCTCCTTCATACTGGATTTCAGGCGGACGTTTTCTTTGCGCAGATAGGCCGCCTTTTCGGCAAGGGCTTCCTCCTCGCGTTTGCGCTCGGTAATATCCACCATAAGGGCTTCCAAATGGGACACCCCGCCGTCCGCGTCAAATATCGGAGAGGCGACCGCATAGAACCAGCGCCCCTCTTTTTCATCCTCGAACTCAAAGCGTTCGGTTTCGCCGTTGAACACGGACTCCCGCATACACCACGGGCAGGGAGACGGTCGATCGTAGAGGGCCTGATAGCAGAATTCGCCGGTGGCGTCCCGGCCGATTTTATCGATAAGGGCCTTATTCATGAACTCTATCCGAAGTCGGCGGTCGCATATATAGATAAACCCTTCGGCCGCCTCAATAATGGTTCGAAGCTTGGATTCACTATCCTTGAGCGCTCTCTCCGTCTGCTTGAGAGACGTAATATCCATAAACGAGGCGATGCTGCGTTTGCCGTCCGGCAGCATCCCGACTTTCATGAATATGTTCCGGCGCTCCCCCGCCCGGTTGATAACGCTGCACTCATACTCGGCCGGCGCCTGGCCCCGGGGCCCCCTTCGGGCATAATGGTAGGACGCCATTCGGTCCAGATCCTCGGGGACAACAAAGGCCGACCATTTCATCCGGTTTTCGATTTCTTTTTTCGAATAGCCGGAAAGCTTCTCAAACTCCTCGTTTGACATGTAAATGGTCATATCCGGCTCAATAATAATGGAGGCGGCGCCGGATTTTTCAAACACGCTTCTGTAATAGGCCTTGCTACGGCGCAGATCGGTTTCCGCCTGCTTCTGCTCGTTGATGTCAATGACGACGCCGATGATGACGTCGAGTTCACCCGAATTGTCAAAAATGGCAGTAGCTGACACATCGCCCCAGAATGTGGTTCCGTCTTTCCGGATATAGCGGACCTGACGGCGAAAATTCGTTCGCTCGCCGCGGATCATCTGCACCAGCATATCGCGAACGATTTCCACATCATCCGAATAAAGAAGGTTTGTCGCCGGTTGACCGGCCAAATCACTTTCATCATATAATAAACGCCGGCGCATGGCCCAATTCGCCTGAACCAGCCGGCCGTTTGAATCCACAAGGAATATCCCCGCCCCGGCATAATTGAGGATAGCGGGAAACCGATCCAGATGTTTCAGCAGCGATGACTTTTCTTCCAGGTTTTTCTGGGGGTTGCCGTAACCGTTATGACGACTAAAATCTGACATTTCATACCGCCCGGTCTATGCCTCTGAGGGCAGAGGTTTTTCCGGCAGCATCTGCTGCCAAGGAATACCGCTTCGTATATGCAGATCCCGCTGTGGAAAAGGGATCTCAATACCGGCTGCTTTCAGGGCATCAAACAGTGCAAAGTAGAGCCGGCTCCGGATCAACCGGCGGGCCGTCTTTCTGATATCGATCCATATCAAAAGCTCAAAATCAATTGAGCTGTCGCCATATCCCATAAATCGGATTTCCGGATTTTTGCGGATGGTCTGAAAATCCCATCCCAAAGGCGTATGCGTAAATAGGGAGCGGGCCTGATGGCTTAAATCCTTGGTAACCTGGGCCGCCTCCCGCTTCATGGAACCGGTGACATCGTCTGAAAGCCTAACCGCCCCATCCGCTTGTGGCTCAGCGGCCATATCGGCCTGTTCGCCCGATTCCGGTGCTCCCGCAGCCTTGGCCGGCGGTGGGAAGACCATCATAGTGCCGATGATCAAAAGAATAATCACAGAAAAAAAGACGATAATGGGCGCTCATAACCGCTCCTGTAGCGTTGGGTGGCTTTATGGTTAATTTAACCCATAGCGGATTCATCAGGCAAGCATTTCAGGAATGAATCTGTTTGCTTGAGCAATAATTATCTGTTATGAATAACCACTTATTTTCAGATCAAGTATAACAGGCGGAAATAATGAATCAATCAGTTCCTTCAGGACCTTTCGAAAAATTTACCCATCGGGTGTGGAAATTTTTTGCCTCTGTCAAGCTCTCTGTCATTGTGCTGCTATCCCTTGCGGCCACTTCGGTTATCGGTACGATTATTCCCCAGAACGCCAATCCGGTGATGTATGTTCAGAAATATGGGGAAACGCTCTACACGGTTTTCGAGGCATTGAGCTTTTTCGATATGTACCATGCCTGGTGGTTTCGGCTGCTGCTGGGCCTTTTGACGATCAACATCATCATCTGTTCCATCGACCGGCTGTCTTCAACCTGGAAAATCATTTTTCCCAAAAAAGTTAACTTCCGCGCCGGCCGTTTCCGAAAATCCCCGAGCCGGATTGAATGGGACTCGGATATCGCATTAGGCCAGCTTGAAAAGACCTATGAATCCTATATCGGCAAACATTTCCGGCGTGTCAAAAAAGAAAAAACGGATACCGGCGTGCTCCTGTTCGGAGAAAAGGGACGCTGGACGAGGCTGGGGGTGTATATCGTCCATTTCAGCATCCTGTTGCTGCTCATCGGCGGCCTTATCGGCTCGTTATTCGGATTCGAAGGCTTTGCCAACATTGCTGAGGGCGACAGCATTGATCGGATCACATTAAAAAACAGCGGCCGGGAAAAAAAATTGCCGTTTACCATCCGATGCGAGGACTTCTCCATCAGCCGCTACGACTCCGGCATGCCAAAGGCATACCGGTCCACCGTTGAGATCCTGAATAACCAAGAGCGCCTCCATAAAGCCGAGATCCGGGTGAACGATCCGCTAAGGTATCAGGGTATCAATATTTTTCAGTCCAGCTATGGCCGGATCCCGGAGGATAATTTTACCGTAGCATTTACCGATCCCGACTCCGGGATGACCTATGAGAAAACGGCCGCCGTCGGGGAAAAGATCGAGATGCCCGCAAATGCGGGCACCCTGATCGTGGAAGATTTCAGGAACAATTTCAGTTTCCGCGGACATAATATCGGTGAGTCGTTTGTATGCCGCAAAATACCGTCCGAGGCGGAAAACGATGAGGCATTCGGGGGTTTTTTCGCGATTCCGATAGCCTATCCCCGGTTTGACCGGATGAGAGGCGGCGATTGGGTGATTTCAATAGAAAATGTGGCATTCGGCTATTACACGGGGCTCCAGATTACCCGGGACCCCGGGGTTCCCGTGGTATATGCCGGATTTATAACAATCATCATCGGATGCTACATCACCTTTTTTCTGCTGCACAAACAGGTTTGTATTGAACTCACCGAATCCGGCGGCCGAAGCCATGTGATGCTCTCCTGCGTTTCCGGGAAAAACCGGCCCGGCATGAAAACCGCCGCCCGCCGATTGGCCAGGCGGCTGAAGAATCTGCAGAACAGGGACGGAAGGTAACCCATGATAACGAGTTCGAGTTTGATCTCCATTATCACGTTTGTCTACGGACTGGCCGCGTTATTATATATCACGTCCTGGGTATTTAAAAGGAACTGCCCGGGAAACT
>JAGXLR010000045.1 GCA_018334555.1 Desulfobacterales bacterium | reverse complement strand
TGTTGCGCTGCATCCCTCGGAATTTCACGTACAGCTAAGTACGCTGCATTCCTCGGGATTTTGCGCGCCTTGATCTTGAACTTTTTACTTTGCCATCCTAAAATCGACTTTTTACGAGATTGTCAAAGTTAAATCTTCAAAAAATTGAAACGCTCAATTTAGGTAAAAGTATAACAGCGACGTCAAACATTTAAACCGGAAATATGAAAAAACGCCTGATTATCCTTAAGTTTGAATCAAGCGATGCATTCCGTCGGTATTACGAAGAGATCCGGCAAAAGAGGCTGTTCATCCCTACCCGTTCGCCACTGTCAAGTGGGACGCCCCTCGTGATTTCCCTGATCCTTCCGGTAGACAGACACATGTTTTCGGTGGCCGGAACCGTATCAAAACGGCTTGATCAGCCGGAGCCCGGCATACGAGTCGCCTTTGGCGACAATTTTGAGGAATTCCTTTTTGAACTCGAAACGGAGCTGTCCGCCCATCCGGAATTTGCCGAAAAATTTGATCTTGAGCCGGCGGCCGCGGCCGGGCGCCGTCAGGCAGAGGCTAAGGCCCCCGCCCCTGACACGGAAGCGGAAGAAGAATATGAAGAACTGAGTCTTGATCTCGATTATGACAACCGTATCCACAGGGATCGCGAGACGGAAACCCCGGCCCCTGAAGCCAGCCGGCCGATGCCTGAGCCGGATGAACCCGAACCACCGGCACCGGCACAAAAACAACCGCCGAAAGAGGCTTTGCCGCCGGAAAATTTTGGATGGATCCGCGAAGTGGTCTCTCACAAAGAATATGAGATGGAGCCGGTGGATGCCGCCGAAGATCATGGTGAAGTCGTTCAGGAAAAAAAGGAGCTCACTGAGGCGGAACGGGAACGAATGGAGCCCGTGGGGCAGTTCATTATGAACCTGACCAAGGCGGTACTGCGCAGCGGCTACTATGATCCGGACCATCCGGGCGCGGTTTCAGCCAAGCACGGCCTCTTCGAAGAGTTCCAAAATGTGCTGTTTGATGCCAGGGAGTTAATGATCACCAAAGAGGAGGGCCGCGAACAAGTCGATTTCTTGATTACCGGGCTTCTGGAACTGCCGGTGACCGTGCGCACGGTGGTGGGACAGGGGGTTGCCGAGCTGTTCGCCCCGAAGCTTCAGGAGTATTTTGAAAAGAAGGAGCTGCTCAGTCTGGCAATAAAAAAACAGATTACCACCGAGCACTTTGAGACATTTATCGATATCATGAGCGATCCCAAGGTAGACCGCTCAGAGGACCGAAAGCCGGGCCAGATTTTGACGGATGCGCTGGTTGAGGGCGGAATTACGGAAATCTCTGCCGTGTTCTCCGATGATCGTCTGAACCTGGAAAAGGATCTGCCGTGGCGGGTGGAAATGGCCATGCATCGGTTGGCCAAGGACCTGAAACTGGTGCCCATGTTTAAATCCGTGGCGGACGGGACCCTCTCACAGATCAAGAGGCAGTCCGTGCAGGATATCATACGCCCGTTAAAGCATCCGAAGCTGTTGAACGATTTTCTGGTCAACTGCTATATCATCGCCCAAAATATCGAAAACATGGAGCCGCGCGAGATTGAGCAGATTATCGTGGACTCGTTTCCGATCGGTATGCTTCTGCCAACCACGAGGTATACCTTTAAAGAGCTTGACCGGTTGAACGCCATGAAAGCGGAGGACCCCGAGAGTCCGATCATCAATCGCCGGTTGAAGGGCATCAAACGAATCCTTAAAATGGTTGCCAGACGGGTGGTAATGGAAAAGACCTCTGGCGGACAGAACTTTCTGGCGCATCTATATGAGAACGACATCCTCAGTTTTGAAGAGCTGCCCGCGGACGCCCAGTATGTTATCAATACAAGGGAGATGGCAAGGGATGTCAGGGCAAATTTTGCCGGTTATATAGAAGGGCTGAAAAACGCCGGCGATGTCGAGGACATGATCGTCTATTTGAAATGTTTTCGCCGGATCGCGCCGATTTTGATCGAAGAGGAGGATTTTCGGACGATTGCGGACATATCCAAGGCGATAGAGGCGGGCCCCGGCAATGTTTCGCCTTCTGACAGAGCCGCCATTGAAGCGCTCGCCGGTGAAATCGCCGGTCCAACAGGTGACGGCGATAAAGCGGCCGAAGCCGGGGAAAGAGACAAAACCGTGCAAAGCGCTGTGGACTATATATTCAAGGATCAGGTCAATTCTTTGGCCGCGGCCTATGAAACCGTGGCCGATGGGCAAAGGCAGTTTTTGGATGCTGTTTTTGACTGCCTTGGCTATCTGGGGGTAAAAACGTTGGGGCGGATTCTGGCGGATACCCAGAATCGACAATTGCGTGGCCATATCGTCAATTGGCTGATCCAAAAGAAAGCGCCCGCCCGGAAATGGGCAAAAGGAGTTTTGAATGCGCCCAATCTCAAATGGTATGTCTATCGAAATGCCATGGTGATACTCAATGAAGTGAGCAACGACTTGGCCGATGCCGAAACGATCCGGCCATTTCTGGATGATACGAACCCGCGCCTGCGGCTTGAAGCTTTAAACGTGATGATCAGCCTCAACCCCCAGGACCTCGAATCCCTGATCATTTCCTTTTTGGGGGATTCGGATTCCCGGATTAACTGGCGGGCGGTCAAAGCAATGGGCGAACTGCCGTCCATAAGCGAATTTAGCATTCAGGAGATCCTGGCCATGCTGACCCTTGATCCCGGCGATGAGAAAAATGCCTCCGAACATTTCAGGCATATCTCCCTTTTGATCAGTGCAATAAACGGATTGCGCCACATACCCATGCAAGATGTGGTGGCATCCGATATTATAAAACTGGCCGGGCAGATCGCGTTCAAGGATAAAAAATGGCGGCAGATGCTCAAGCGGGCCGTCGGGGCGGAGGATGCCTCGGTCGTTTTAAAGGCGGCCATACCCTTACTGGGGCGCATTGGCGGTTCGGACGCTGTTGCATTCCTTAAAAAGCTTTCCAAGAGCCGGTCGGATATGGCGGCGGCCGCGGGCGAGGCGCTTGAGAAAATTGAAAAGCGCGGTTAAACCGACGGCTCTATGGACGCCCGATAGCGCCGTACCGCGCGTCAGGAGCAGATAAAGGGGGGCTACATGGTAATCGCCGGCTTAACGGATATTCATGGCAGTCGGGCGGCAGTTGAAAAGGCCCGTTCCATCCTCGATACCGTGGATGTTATTTTGCTGGTCGGGGATATCACCAATTTTGGGCGGGCAGCCGATGTCGGGCGAGTCGTAGACGCCCTGTCACATAACTCCGCAAAATTGTTGGCTGTATCCGGTAACTGCGACTACCCCGAGGTAGATGCGTATCTGTCCGCATCCGGTATCAATATCCATGCCGGCTGCGCCGTGATCGACAACGTGGTTTTCTTAGGCCTTGGCGGCTCCCTGATCACGCCGTTCGGCACGCCCAACGAATACACCGAAGAGGAAATCAAAAGCGCGCTGCAGCAGGGGATCGAGCAGGCGCCGCCGGATCTTCCCCTGGTCCTGGTCGCCCATCAGCCGCCCTATCAGACCCAATGCGACCGGCTCTCCTCCGGCAGCTATGTCGGAAGCGTCGCGGTCCGGGAATTCATCGAAAAATACCAGCCGTTGGTATGCTTTACCGGCCATATCCATGAAGCCAGGGCGATAGACCAGATCGGGCGCACGCCGATAATAAACCCGGGCCGGCTGGGGCAGGGCTATCTTTCATTCGCCCGGGTGGCGGACACCCTGCAGGACTATGGCATAAAACCCATCGATTAGGAATATTAAAGGGTCTAATGAAGACAGCCGGCAAAAACGGACGCCGGTTTGTTCTTAAATGTCGAGGGCAAAGCGTATTGCGCGTCCTACATCAGCCATTTTTGCCGGGGGCAGGGATGTAATGAGGGACCCTATTTTTCCTTTGGAAACACTCTGTAAATGGTCACAATTAACAGCGCAATCCCGTGGCATGCCGTCGGCATTCGAAAGACACACTTCAGATGGGATATCACGGATTATGCTGGTAATGGGTGCAATTGTTGTTTCACCAAGATACTCTAATACGCAATTTCGTGTGAGGATAAGGACCGGCCTTTTTTTATCTGGGTTTGCAAACTTGTACCAGCGTATCTCACCACGCTTCATTCATCACCCCAAGCCTGCTCTGCCTCCCAAACGGAAAACTCGTCACCCGTAACCGGGTATCGCTCGTAGCCTTCCCGATGCCTTCGTTCCAGCTGTTCCAAATTATAGCGGGACAGTGCCTCTCGAAGCGCCTTTCGTGTAAAAGCAGAACGGCTTGTACGAAGTTGCTTCGAAACGCGATCTATCGCCTTGACAAGATCGTCATCAAGGGTCATCTGAATTGTTCTCATAAGCGCACCTTCATAATGTTGACTGTTATAGCTATTTTAATCCACATAATAGCGTGTGTCAACCTATATCAGCCAACCCGATAAATGTGAGGCCAAAGAACGAAAGCCGTTCCCGTTGCTCCAGGATACGTTTACCTAAATTGAGGGTTTCAATTTTTTGAAGGGCCGTCATTTCTTTGTGCCATGGCTGACTGTCTCGTAAAAAGCGATTTATTGCGCTGGCGCCCCATTTTTGCAGAAAGTAACTCTGAGAAGCGTCCGCATTGTCATTTCGAGCGGTAGCGAGAAATCTTTAACAATCAAGATTCCTCGTCACTTTCGTTTCTCGCAATGACAGCAGCGGAAGCTTCTAAGATAATATTAAATATTGTCGAGTTCCTTGGAAGTTCTAGGTCAAGGCGCGCAAAATATATTTTTGCCTTTACGCCGAACGCTACCCTTCCCCGGCGGGGATGAAGCGTATCGGAATGCCCGTCCGAGTGAAAGGGCGGGTTCGCTTTAACGATAGACGTCTTTTCGATGCCCCACCTTCACGACGCAAATGGTTAGTTCTTCATCCTGAACGGAATAAATAATACGATATCGTCCCCCCCGAAGCCGATATTTTTCCTGACCGCTCAATTTTTTACTTCCAGGTGGGCGTGGATCCTCGCCCAAAGATTCAACAGATTGAGGAATTTTGTTTAAATCTTTATCCGGAATTACTTTAAAATCCTTCCAAACTGATTTTTTGAAAAATATTTTATATCCGGCCATCTTTTTTGAGTCTCTTTATCATCTGCTCATAGCTGATCAGCGGTTCATCGTGTCTCTCATCAAATACGGCGAGGTCTTCTGCATCCTCGGCAAGCGCCTCCTTGACAGCTTCATTGATTATTTCCGACATTGATCTCGATGTCTCCAAGGCTTTTATTCGTAAAGCCTGATGCAGCGATGGGTCTAGATATATGGTTGAACGTTTCGATAATTTGGTCATAACTGCACCTCCATAATTTTTTTGGCATCATAACATTATGATGTTGTAATGTCAAAGCAAAGGCGAATGGTTAGCGTTAACGTTTTGGTTCCGTTGGAAGCTTTGCCCCATGCCACACGGCAACAATCCAAACCACATCGTTTTTGCAGTTATAAAAAAAAACGGTATGGTGAGGCAATGACCTTCCGGTATGGCAAATCTGGAAATTCTGGTATAATGCTACCGGATTCGGGAAAATCTTCGACAAAGACACCCACGCCGTCCGGAAAAAGCGCCAAGGGCAGGGGGTCTTTACCATTTTACGGCGGGTTATTTCGCGGGCTTCTCATGAATCACCATGCTGCCTGTGGGGCATCCCGTATGGGCGGCGATAACCGGACATTTAACCTTGAAGATAAAGAAAATATGCGGATCGGCATCTGAGAGGGACTCGAAGTTGCCCTGGCCCTTTGCCACCACCAGGTCGGCATTGTCGAATGCCTTTTTAAACGCTCCGCTGCATTGGTCAAGCAGGGTGCCGGGGGCATTCGTGCCGTTATCGATTACATCGACCAGCTCCGTCATGCCGCTAAACTCCGCATCCGAGCGCGTGGCATCATTGATGACCGGCCCGCCGCGTACGACATAGGTGATGTGGTCCCGCTGGAGGGTTTCGATGAGGAGACGGTCGAATACGATCTCACCGGCATTGTCTCCGAGAAAAAGGATATTTTCGGCCTTTGCCATGGCATTTTGGAAGGCGCTGATGCTTCCTTCCAGGGCTTGTGTCAACGACTGTTCAATCACCGAGGTGACTTCGGCCTCGTCAACCGACTCGGCCGCCCCCAAATCGATGATATTGCCGGCGATGGAAAGCCGGATGGCGGTTTCAAGCGGATTATCCGATTGTCCAACGGTTTTCTTGAGATCCGGATAAAGCGCCATTCCGAGCTGGTTGTAATGTTTTTTGACCGAATCATAGGGGTCGGCGCTGCCGGTGGCCTCCCGGATAATTTGATGGATTCGCTGGCCCATCAGCGGGGGCGGTTGATTAAAATTCAGGTCGGCGGTATCGCTTAATACCCGTCTGAGCACATGTTCATGGACGGCCGTATCGGAGGTGGCCAGTCGTGCAGCATTCAATGCCTGCTTCAGGAAGCAGGGGATACAGTCGTGATAGGTCTGCATACGAAGCTCTTCCTTTATTCATCTGTGCAGGAACTAAAATCTAAAGCCGTTTTCGGTAATCCAGAAACCGGTCCTTGACGGTGGCCATGGCGGATGCATCCCTGTAGAGCGCGAGATGCTGACGGCATCTTTCAAGCCGGGCATCCACCGGCGGATGGGTGGAAAACCACGAGCCCTTGATGGTGGCTGAATCCTTGTTGGCCTCGAGCATTTCCAGCACCCGGATCATTCCCCGCGGGTCATAACCGGTGCGGTAGGCGAACTCCATTCCGGCCTTGTCCGCCTCAAACTCCATGTTTTTGTCGAGCCCTTTGTCAAAGAGCACGCTCTGCAGATCACCGATCATGGAGCGGTATTTACGGCCCTCCTCGCTGTCCATGCTGATGGTGCCGATTTTACCGACGCCTTCGAAAAATTTGGCCCGGCGGATGGCATGCAGGGCATGCTTATGGGAGACATGGCCGACTTCATGGGCCAATACGCAGGCCAGCTCCGCTTCGTCATCCATTGATCGGACCAGTTGGGAGCTTACGAAAACGATCCCCCCCGGACAGGCAAACGCATTGTACAAGGGGCTTTGGACGACGACGAAGTAATACGCGATATCCGGCCGGAGCGAGTTTTTGGCCACTGCCTTGCCAAGGGTGTTGACATAGTCCTGAAGCTTTTTATCCTCAACCGGCAGCCCGTATCGTTGGAATCCCTCAAGGGCAAGGCTTTCGCCAATGGTAAATTCGGTCTCGTAATCAATCCCCTTGGCGCTCTGGACGATGCTCCCGAGCCCTTCCACGGCTTGTTTGGCCTTTTGTACATCCTCGTTTTTTCCTTTTGGATCAAGGGCTTTAAACAGGTCCATGGCGTAGACAGGGGTGGTCAGACTCAGGGCCAGCGGCGCCGCCAGTTTCAGAAACTGCCGGCGCGACGTAGGGTTCCGATCATTTGACTGTTTTGTCATGATATGTCACCTCTTTTTTTATTCGGCATATTTGCCGACATGGCCTTTTTCTAAAAACGATTCGATCGCATTTTCCGAAATCGACAGCGACAGCACCTGGTCCAAGGCATCGCGGCTCTGTTTCGGCGTGCCGGTTTTTTCTGCATAGGCCTTGGCTTCAGGGGAGAGGCCCCGGATACTGCGGGCGCTGTCCGCCGCATCCGTCTCGACCGAGCTGCCGCCCAATCCGCCGAGCAGGCCGCCGATGCCGCCGCCCTCGTCCTTTTTTTCGCCTTCAGAGATCTCCGGCCGGGTCTCAGAGACCCGTCCGCGGTAGACCCATCCGGTCTTGCCGTCTTCTGTGCTTACCCGGTACCATCTGGATTCATAGGCCTCAACCGAAAGCTGGGTCCCGCGCTGAAGCTCGGCAACGGTATCTGAAGAGACGGAGCGCCCGGCTTTTAAATCGGCCTCCGCCGATGTCACCCAGAGGGTCTCCTGGGCGACGGCGATGGCTACGACAGCCCAAAAAAACACGGCCAGAAAAATAATTCGTTGAATTTGTATTTTCATTTTTACCTCTTAATAGTGATGGCTTCGTAAAAAGCGGTTTATACCGCAGCCGCGGTATTTTTGCAGAAAGGAACTTTTGCGACAGGTTAAAGGCACTAAGGCACTAAGCTTTTGATTTTTTCAACCCTAAAACCTAAAACCTAAAACCTAAACCATAAACCCTAAACCGTTAAGTTCCTTAGAAGTTGCAAAACCCATTCTTATGGCATTTCGGCGAAAGATTTATGTCATTTGAAGTCCCCTACCAGCGTAAACGCCCCCCAGTAGCCCGGATGCGGATAGCGCTCTTTCACGTGCCGGGCCGCCGCCCGCAGGCTGTCCGCCTTGTTGCTTTCGGTATACCGGCGATAGAAGGTTTTTATCAGCATGGCGGTGGATACATCGCTCACCCGCCAGAGGCTTGAGATGATCGTATGGGTGCCCGCGTAGAAGAAGGAGCGGTTCAATCCGATAATCTCATCGCCGGCCTTGACCTTTCCCAGACCCGTCTGGCACGCACTTAAACATACCATATCTGCACGAATATCCAAGCCGAAAACTTCAGCCGCCCGAAGGTCGCCGTCGGTCGATGTTTTGCCGTCCTCCGCCCGACTCAGCTTGATGGCGGACATCAGCGGGTTGATGGGGTGAAACTCCCCGTGGGAGGCGATATGAATGATATCAAACCGGGCGATGTTTTTGACCACCCAGGCCTCGGTCGCCTTATCCTGGGTGAGCGTGGTAATCTCCGGAAAATTCCAGTGGATGGAGCCTACCTCCTGCTCCGCAAAAGGCAGTTCAAGCGCGGGGTTGCCCAGATCCGGGTTGCCGATGGCAAGCACCTTGAGCTGAAGCTTCGGCCGTTTGATCCGGCGCGGGAGGGTATAGTCCAGCACGCTGGCGCTGGGTACGTAAAACAGGGAAAAATCGTCGATCAGAAAATCATCCCCGCTGTACAGGGTGGCAAACGAAAGGTAATGCAGCGGGCCGTGGGGGATGATGCCCACGGTATGAACGTCGTCAATGCGCTTTTTTATCGGCGCGATCAACCGGTCGTAAAGCGCGTTCGAATGCCTCTCATAGGGCTCCAGGTTCTGGATGATCCGGCGATATTCAAGAACCCGGCGGCTCAATCGCTCTTGATTGGCAGGGATGCGGACAAGCCGGATATCTGCCGTTTTATCCGCCGAGCCGTTAGGATTCCTGAGAATCCAGCAGAGGATCTCCTCGTCCAATACGTAATAGGACAAAAGTGCCACATCGGCCTGCAGGCGTCGGATAATTTTGTCCGCGCTCACCGGCGGGATGGAGATCAGGGTGGACAGCCGGGGGTGCTCGGCCTGGATATCCAGCATCAAATTCTGCCGCTCATTTTTGAGCTTTTTAACGGCCTCCCGGTATGCCTTAACTTCCTCCGGGGCTTCGGCACCCGCCAGCAGTTGCTCGGTTGCCTCGATTTCAGCGGCGAGCGTGGCCTGTTTTTTATAGAGTTCGGCCTCCACCTCGCTTCCCAAAGCCACTTGCTGGGTGCCCAGAAGGTCGATAAAATTTCTGGACCGGGAGCGTTCGGCAATTTCGAATGCGGCTCGAGGCTCTTCCATATCCGCCAAGAGCTTGACCAGGTCCTTGTAGACATCGAGCCGGCTTTTCATGAAGTTCTCTTTAAGCTCTTTAACCTTTATGGCCGAGCGCATGGACTCGATGATCCCGATAGCGTCGCGGAAATAGGTCTCCGCCGTCTGCCGGTCGTCGTTAAGGGCTAGATGCGTCCGGCCCAGCCCATAAAGCGCCCGCCACCGGGTCTCCTTGATCTGCATATCTTTTGAAAGGGTAAGCGCCTGATCATAGGCAGCCTTTGCGGCTTCATAATCCTTTAGGGCCAGAAGCGCGTTGCCCTTGCCAAGCCGGGCCTTGGCGGCGTTGATTCGGTTGCCGATGGCATCCGAGAGGCGATACGCGTCATCAAAAAGCGGCACTGCGGTTTTCGGCTGCTCCATCTCCAGGTAGGTCAGCCCCTTGTTTCGGTAGTCGTAGGCCATCGCCCACTTGGACTGAAGCTCGGTATCAATGGTCAAGGCCTGGTCAAAGGTTTCCAGGGCCTTTTCATGGCTGCCCATTTCCCGGTAAACCAGGCCGATATTATTGAGGGTGGAGGCGACCTCATCGGGCCGGACGTCAAGCTCCCGGGCCTGTTTCAGGGCGATTTCCAGCTCGGCGAGCGCCTTGTCATAGTTGCCCAGGGACCACCAGATGAGGCCGGCGGTATTTTTCGACATCACCCTGAGCAAAGGGTCCTCCGCTTTCCCGGCCAGCTTGTGGCAGTGCCGCTGGCGTTTAAAGGCGGTCTCAAAGTCCCCCTGGAACCAGGCGTTGTTTGCCTGTTCGATGATAATTTTGGCTTTTAACCGCTGTGCACCGGCCGAGCTCCGGGTAAGCGTGGCAAGCGCATTTTCATAGGCGGCATGGGCTTTGGCAAAGACGCCCAGCAGTCGATAGCACCGGCCGATATTCAAGCGGGATTCGGCGATTTTTTCCGGGTCATCGATTGCCTTGTACAGCGCCATCGCTTTTTCATAGTGCCGGATGGCCTCGGGGTATCTGTTTAGCCGCAGGTCATAGATGCGGCCGATGTTTATTTCCTGGGCGGCCAGCATCCGCCGGTCATCAATCTCTTTGCTGAGCGCTGCGGCCTTTTGAAACCGGCTCAGGGCGGAATCATAGCGGGTGGCATTCTCGAGAACCACCCCGAGATTTTTCATGGCCCCGGCCAGCTGCCGGTCCGCGTCCAGCATGGCAAACATGTCCACAGCCGTTTCGATAACCGGCACCGCTCGATCGTACTGTTTGAGCTTGGCGTGGATGAGGCCCAGAGTCAGCATGGCCTCGGCGTGGGCGCTGCTGTCAGGCTGTTGGGCGTCAAGCATGTCCGTCAGCTTTTGGGCTAAGGCCAGGGCTTTTTTCAGATGGCCCGCCCGGTAGGCGGACTCCCTGCCGATCCGGTAAAGCGCCGGCAGGTACTGGCTGTATGCCTTGATCTCAGCCGCAATGGAGATGGCATTGGCTATATTGATCAGGGCCTTTTCCGGATGGCCGGCATCAAAGGCGGCCCTGCCGGTTTTAACGTAGCTGATAAAATGTTTTCTGGCAAAATCGGAGGATTCTTCCGGGGTCATGCCCGGATCCCCCAGATAGGTCAGCCGAAAGGGATCGCCCGGGGCGGCGCTGGCGTCAAAAGCGGTCATTTCCATATATCCGTTCAGCAAGTCCGCGATACGGGACGCCTCTTCGGCAAACGGGGCCTGCAGGATGATGAGGCTTGGGCACCCATAAAGGGAAAACAGGTGGGCAATCCGATCGATTTCCGCGGCAGGCGGCTCTGATATAACCGAGAGGGTCAAGCTGGAAGTCTTCGAAAGCAGCTCCGTCAGGCGAAGGCGGGTTCTGTCGCCGGTGTAAACGGCAAGGAACGGCTCGGCGGTCTGGCCGGCATTTGTCGGCACCGAGCAGCCCCTGGTCAGTCTGTGCGGCATGACCAGTGTGTTGACCGCGCCAAGTGCGTATGCGCTCTCCGGGCTGGCGCGATCCGCCATACCCTTCCAGGCCATGACGCCAAAATCATCGGAAAGACCCGTCATTTCAACGGTTTCAGACACAGTGAGGAGATGATGCTTAAACGGGCTGCGATTTGAAAAACACCGGTAAAGATGGGTGCCGCTCAGGACCCGGGGGCGGGGGGCATCAGGCGCCCATGGGGCCGGATCCTCATAGGCGATAAAGGCGGTTTGCCCATTCTTTGCCGCGGAGACCAGTTTTTTGACGGCCTTCAGATCCCTGGCGGTTTGCGCGGAAACGCCCTCTGCTGTGACCGTAAACACCACGTATGCCGGTTGGACCGGGTTTGCCGGGAATATACGGAATAGTTTCGCCTCCGGCCCCAGGGAGAAGATGACATCCATGAGACCGGCGGCCCGCGGGCGAAAGAAATCCATCAGGTAGGCCGTTTTTGGGCCGCGCGTCTTTTCAGTCACGTTTGAGGCCTCGTGGTACGCGCTAACCAGTTCGTCATAGCGGGATTGAAGCCTGGCGAGCGTATCCCTATCCGACGGCTCCCGGCGATTTTCCGTCGCCAGCTCGGCGGCGATTGCCTCCGCATGAACGGCGGCGCCAAAAACGCTCATCACCCCGTACCGGAGGTCTTTGTCCGCAATCTGTTGAATCATATCCGGTGGGTTCTTGGATTCTGCCTTCAGCAGGGCCACTTCCCGCTCGATTCGCTCCCGGATATAGGGTTTTTTATCCGGATCCGCGTCTGCCATCCGGCTTTTATAGGATCGGATGCGCTCCAGCCGCGGATAGACAGCCTTGTAAAATCGTTTTTGCCGTTCTCTGTGGGGGCGGATGCTCTCCGCGGTGCGGTTAAAGCGCTCCAACTCGGCAATATGTTCGGCCAGGTTAAAGGCCGCCTCCGGGTTTTTCTCCTTGAGCGTGCGAAGTACCAGGGGGCCGAAGGCGTTGACGATTTCCATGTGCCGGCACCCGGCCCGGGCCAGGGTGAGGCCTTCTAGTACGGAAAGGGCCTTCTCGAGCCGGTCCAGCCCGGCAAGCGCCCGCCACTTCAAATCCGGCAGAATACCGTTTTCAGCCGCTTCAAGGGCCTTTTCAAAATGTTTATCCGCCTTTTCGGCCTCGCCCAGGCGGCGCGCCACGGCCGCCAGGTTAAGGTGCAGCCGGGCCCCGGTTTCCAATGCGGAGCGGGCCGGCCGTAAATCGGCGCGCTCGCAGAGTCTGATGCCGGCGCCAAGATGACCGGCGGCCAGATTCAGACGGTTCATCCGCCTGACCGCAGCCTCGGCGGCTGCCGCAGGCGTCTGGTCTGGCGTTCGTCCGGCCGTCAGTTCGGCCATTTGGCCGTAGGCGACGCCCATGGTATTGTGGTAATTCGCCAGCCGCAGAGAGTCCTTCGTGGCCGCCGTTTTTTCGAGCAATTCCCGGACTTCGCGATCCAGGCGCTGAAATCCTTTCAAATGGGCATCCAAGATGGCCTCCGGGTTGCCCCGGCTTTGCGTAACGGCCTCAATGGCGGCTGCCATGTTCGTCATGTTCAGGGCGGCGCTCACCGGTGCCCGCATTTTCAGGCAAAGCTTTGCCGAGTATTCGAACCGGTCAAGCGCGGTTTCATAGTCGGCCATGGCATGGGCAAGCAGCCCCGCCCGGTGATAGAGAAGCGCGACGCCGTAGCGGTCATTATCCGCCACAGGATCGCCGATCGGATACTCGGCCAGCTGTTTGTCGATATGGGTACGGGCGGCCTCAATCTCGCCCAGTTCAAGATGGATGCGGGAGATAAAAGCTTCAGCCAGGCGCTTTTCCTGGATTTCGGAGAACCCATGGGCCGCTTTGGTCGCCCCCGCCGTATCCAGGGAGGTCTGGAACGAAATATCAATCAGCGCCTGCTTTTCTTTTTTTTGAGGCTTCGGCACCCCGTAGGCGTCAACCAGTTCAAGCGCCCGGCGGAATTCTTCAGCGGCGGCCTCAAGCCGGCTTTTTCTTTTGGCCCCGGTAAGGGTGCGGGCATAATGATAGGTGTTGTAGGCGATGGCCCGTCGGTTACGGGCCAGGTTTCGGGTTCGCCCCTGTTTTTCATTCAGCGCATAGACCCGCTCAAACGCCTCAATGGCCGCTTCCCAATGCTGCCGCTCCTGATGGACAAGCCCCAGCCGGTCGGTCATTTCAGTTTTAAGGGAAACGAGCTGTTCCGGAAACGCAAGCGACGTCCGGATATTTTCCGTCATCAGCCGGAGGGTCTCGGATGGATCTTCCATAAAGGCCCGGCATTTACCGCTGGAACAGGCCGCATTCACATTCCTGGCGAGCGCGGCCGTGGACTTGTTCAATTTTTTCTGTCTGTCAAGCAGCTGATGAATGCCGGTCTTATAGCGACCCCAGGCATCAGAAGGCGGAGCTTTCGCCCCTCTGGCAAGTTCGGCCACCTGTTCACTGATATCCGCCTGCCTGTTGGCTATTTTTTTGGCCCGTTGTTCTAAATCCGGAATCTTAAGAGCCGGCGCGAGGATACGATCCCGGACGAGCCGGTGCATCCGGTCAAACCCTTTTGCGGATGCCAACGGCGCCATCCGCCGGTCAATTTTTTCAATCGCCCGGGTATAGGCGGTTTTGGATGCCTCCAGGTCTTTTGCCTGAAAGGCGCATTCGCCAAGTCGCTTGTAAAAGATGATCTCCGTGTTGGGATCTGAAAAAGCGGTTTCGCGGTTCAATCGCTTGGTATAGAATTCAAGCGCCTTGCCGTATTGGCCCAGCAGGTAAAAAGTGTTTCCGAGGTTGAGCTCCAGGTTGCCGGCGTTATCCGGGCGGGTCTGCGCATCATTTAAAAAATAGGCCTTCTTGTAGGATTCAAGCGCATGTTCGAGCTGGCGGGTTTTTCCGTAAACGGTTTCTGAAACTTCGTATATATAGCCCAGGCTCTGGTGGTAATATTCGACATGGCCGTCTAATCGAACCGCCCTGGTGATGAGCCTTTTGGCCTCTTCCACGGCCTCTTCGGTTTCTAGATAGGTGAGGGCAAGGCCGGTGGTGTAGAGCCAAAGCGGACGCTCCGGGTTCTGGTTAAGCCGCTGCCGGTAGTCCGCCAGTGTCTTTTCAATATCGCCGGCAGCGGCCGCGCATTTGATGTAGCCCCGGTGGGCTTCGACAATGGCGTCGTCATAGTCGATCAACGCCTTGAAAGTGTTTCTGGCAGACGGGATCTCCCCCAACCGGTAGAGGAATTCACCGGATGAGACCGTCTTTCGAATATAGCCGTTTCTGGCCAGCTGATAGATGCGGTCGGTTGCCGGGCGGCGGTCAATTTCTTTTTCATACAGGTCAAGCGCCTGCCTGAAGCGTTCTTCCCGGTACAGGATCTCCGCCAGGGAAAACCGGGCGGCAGCCGCCTGGGTGTTCATTACGTCATAGGCGTCAATCACCGTCTGATAGGCGGATTTGGCGCTGCTCCGGTCGCCGGCAGCGTAATAAAGGTCGCCGACGCGGTTGAGTGCGGCCATGGCCAGGATCGGAACTTCCCCGCGGTTTTTTTCGGCCATGCGGCGCAGGCTATTGATTTTTACCTCCCGGGCGGCCTCGGGAATGTCGGCCAGGGCGAGGTCGAGCAGCCGGTCTACGGCACTATCCGCCCAGGGCCGCTGGTCCGGCAGGCGTTTTACCAGGCGGCGATAGGTCTTTGTGGCTGACTGTGAAATGCCGGCCTGTTGGTATATTTCCGCCTTTAAAAACAGGGCCTGGGCCAGATGGGCGGGCGGGCTCTGGTCATTACCGATTATCGGGTCCAGCCATTTCATAAGCCTGAGAATTTTGGCGGAGGCCCGGTTTTCATCGATTATCAGACGGGATTTGGCAAATGCGGCTTCGGCTTGGACGAAAGCCCCCTTTTCAGCCGCATGCCGGTCAATTTTCCGGATGGTTCGTTCGAGAATCTCCAGACGGCGGTTTTTAGCGGCCGCTTTATCTATTTGATGCCGGCCGTCCAGTTTGACCTGTTGAATTTTTGCAACCGGTCCCTCGGGGTTGACGGCGGTAAAGTGGTCCGCGACATAGCCGTAAGCCTGCCGGGCGGCGTTATTGAGGTTTAAGCGCTCATAGATACGGCCAAGGGCACAGCCGGCTTTCGCCGTAATCGACCCGCGCCCGGGAAAGGTCTCCATGACCCGGTAGTAGGCAAGCAATGACAGGTAGGGGACGTAGGGTATCCGACCGGCAATCTGCCGGGCCAGCCCAAGCTGCTCCTCGGCCTCGTCCATTGCCGGGATCCTGCCGGATTTCGGAGTGGACCAGCAGTTGGTGACGCCTGCGCGGTCAGACAGGTAAAACAGTCGATCCGCCGTTATCCCTGGATGGACGGCGGAGTGGGCAAGGGGGGTCAGCGGATAAGCCGGGGTGTCTTTGTTTTTTACCTGAATCCGGCATACCACGGAATTGTCGGATGCGGTGACCTCCCCGTCTTGATTGGTATCCGAGTCAATGCGGGAGAAGTAAATGCGGGCGCCGGAAGGCCCCCAGGCGGGAAACAGGTCAATGGCCGGGCCGTTCGTGATTTGCCGTAGCCCTCCGGTTTGGCGGTGAAAGATAAAAATATCTCCGGATGAATGTTCTCTGAAAGAGACAAAGGCGAGCCTGTCGCCGTCAGGCGAGACAGCCGCCGATATGCTGTCGCCCCCCGTTTCTAGGGGTTTGGGCGGGCTGCCCGGCTCGGAGAGGTCAAGGACGACCAGGCGGCTTGCGCCGTCGGTTTCCGCCTGCTGAAAATAGAGGCGTTCGCCGTCGGGTGCGAACGCCGGATTATCGTCCGCCGTATCCCGGTTCGTCAGACGGACCGGTGGGCTATCCGGGTTTTTCAGGTTGATCAGAAAAATATCGCCGTTGGCGTCCAGCCGTGTGTCCACATAGGCGACGCGGTCGCCGTCAGGAGACAGCGCGGGGGCGCGTTTGCCTGAAGGCTCCTGGGTGAGTTTTCGGGGCAGCTTGAGTACAGCCGGGTCGGCGGAACCGAGCCACAGAGTGGATGCGGTGGGATCGCCCGTGATATAGACGATATCCTGGCCGTCTTCAGAAATGGTCATATCCAGGACCGGCTCGGTCTCCGCGGTTATCTGAAGCGGCGCAATGATTTGGCCCCTGATTTGATCCCCGGCACGGGCGTTCGGCTGGAGCCCCCCAACCAGCAATAGAAACATCCCGACTATCAGGCAGCCGGCTTTACGGCAGACATTGGCCTTCACTTGGCTTTTTCCTTGGTTTTCCATGATCCGTCTTCTGTCTGAATTTTAACCCCGGCAGCGGCATTCTCGGCATGTATTCCGGCAAAAACCCGCTGTATTCGGGACATATCGGATTCCTTTAAATTCTCGTTCATGTAGATCACCCGCTCCATGAGGACTTTTCGGGCGGCATTTACCCGGGATACCACATGATCGAATTCAGGCCGGGTGTATCGGCCGGCGAAGCTTTCGAGCTCTGGCGGCACATCGTCTTTTTTTATGCCAAACGGCTCAATATAGCCCCGGTTGTTCTCACCGACCCAACCCAGCCGCTTGAACGCCGCCAGATCGTCAGCGTGGAAATCAAGGGTCTGCATGGCTGTAATGGCATCTTTGTATTGCCGGCTGTGCTTTGGCGGCTCGCTTATCCCTCCGTCCTCATCCACGCCCCGAACGGAGGCGGCCAGAAGCATCTGGGCGTCCAGTGAATTGTAGGTGCCAAGCACCTGGTTTTCCAAAGCCGTGCGTTCGCTCACCATTTCCACATCCACCTGGGCAAGCGTGCAGCCGGTGAGCAGGGCGAGAATTAAAATATAAATGCTGTGTTTCATAGGGCTTTCCTTGGTTGGTATGAAGGAAAATTCGATTGATGCCTTCAATTTTGGGTCCTATGTATACGCTACTCCTTATTTTATTTTCTGCCAAATACTTTTTCCGGCGCCAATATTTCTGCGGCCGCCATATCAAGCGCTTCTATAATCGGACCGATCACTGAAAGGCTGGATTCAAATTCTTCAATGCCCGGCAGTCGGGCGATGTTCAACCGTTCAATCGGGGGAATGGCGATTGGAACGGATCTGACCATAATTTCACCCTCCAGGGAGAGGAAGCCGTCCTTGATTTCCAGGTGAATCTCTTTCGGCGATCCCATTCTCAGTATGCGGCGCTGGGAGACAATGGCCTCATTGCTCTCATAGGGATCAAGGGCGTAGAGGAGCCGTTCCAGCGCGCGGCTGCCAATTTTACGGAAATCTACGCGGATTTCCGAATTTTCAAGCACGTTCTGCATTTGCCGGGCAATCGGAATGCTTGCGGATAAAGCGCCGCTGACCTCGGATTGTCCGCCCTCGATCCCGGCGGCGGCTTCCGGGAAAATTTGGCCGGGGTCAATGCCGGTAAAGTTGATGCGGGTTTCGAGTAAGTAGCCGGAGGGGGAAGGGCGGATCAAAAGATCGCCCAAAAATGTCCCGCCGAGTATATCCAGGTTGAAATAATCAATGCCCGGCAGCCCACGGGACAGCCCCAGAGATATCCGGGAGGGGCCAATGGCGATCGGGAGGCCGCCCGCATTGAATTCTCCGGATTGTAAAGACAGTCCGTGTTCGTGGGCTGAATAGGCCGTCATTTGCTTGATCCGGCTGTTTAGGGCGCTGGATGGCAGCGGGCCGCTGGATGGGGAGGGGCCGTTACTTCGCATCACCTGCCGGGAAAGCCATGACCCCATGACCCCTTCGGTGCCGGCTGCGTCGGTTTTTTCGATATTCAAATCTTTGGATAAGACAATATCGCCGTTTATACCGTTCAGGGTAAACAGATCGGTCATTGCTGCCGATAAGTCTGCGGCGCTAAGCCGAACCTCGGCCGCCACCTTGTTTTCAGGGAGTTTCCGGACATTAACGGCGCTCGAGACGGAGCCGTCCAGATTTACGGTCTCCATACCCGGAGCGGCAAACTTTTTCAAGCCCCGGGCTTCCTTTATCCGTATGCCGGCAGCGGCCTGACCGCTGATCCGTCTGAAAATTTCATAGGGATCCTTATGGGCGATCGCCGATCCGATGTCGTCTAAGGAAATCTCGGCGGTTTGTTCTATGCCTCCTGGCTGCACATGGAGCCGTTGGCTGCCTTTAATGCGCTCCGCCCCCTTATGCCGGAGGTCAAGGCTTAGTCTAGCTGAAACCGGCTGCTTCGGCCGGAGGGTAAAAATATTCGAAACCCCCTTGATATCGATTCTGCTTGACAATCTGCCGGATGCCGTTTTCCCGGAGAGTCTGTAGGAGAGAAGCGGGTCGCCTGAGATCCGGCCAATGGTGAGACGGGTGGGATCGTCCGGCTGATAGTGAAAGGCGCCGTTCGATAGGTCCAGATCGATTCGGCACCGGTCCAGAAAATCAAGGCTCTCGGAGAGCTTCAGGGCTTTTAGGCCGGCTGTTTGTTCCGGACCCGGTCGCTTTCCGGAGACCTGAATCTGAAGGCGGGCGTTGCCCTCACCATCCATTTTCAAGCGATCCTTGAGCTTAAACGTCTTCATGATTTCGTTTAAACGGATGTCCGCATCCGCCCGGGCATTCAACCCTTTTTTGCCGGTTTGTTCGGCGTTTGCATGTATATTCAGGGCGAGCATGCGGCCGACATCAAGCCGCGCGGCCAGATCCTCGATATCCAGATCCAGAGCCTCGATATCGTTCACCCGGAGATCGGAAAGCGATAGATGGACGCCGGCGCTGGTCTCGACCGGGCCGTAAGACGGATCGGAGAGCTTAATGCGGGGTATTCGTATGGCAAGCCTTTCCATGGCGCCGTTGGCTGTTCCGTCCGGATCCACCGCCAGTTTGACGCTTAATTCCTGGCGGGCGCCGGCAAGTGTGAGCCGGTCTTTAAATGTTAACGCATCGATGCTTGCGGTGTTTGAAATCCCGAAGTTTCCGGATACGCCCAGCGGCGAATGATCCTCTAGTTCAATATCTTCCGCTATGCCGTTTATTGCCTCAAGCGCCAGCCGGTTCACCGACAGACGGGTGTCGCCTGCGGCGTATACCATTTCTTTGATGCGAACAGCGGCGCTTAGCTCTGCGGATGCCGGCATCAGGTCGGCCAGGGTGGTTTTGACGGACGGGATGCTCAGCCGTGGATTTTGAATCTGAATGTCCGTAGAGGATTCGGTGGAGGATTTGCTCTTTCTTTGGTAGGAAAGATGCGAAGCGCTCAGGGCGAGGTTCCGGATTTCGGCGGTTGCCCGGCCGGTGGGGAGGCGGCCCTTTAAGCGGAGTTTTTCAATGGATAGCTCGGTTCGGTCTTCAGGAGAACGAGCCAGAGCAAGGCCGGGTGGCAGATAGGCGCTGCAGAAGTCAGCAATCTCTTTCAGATCAATATGTACAGGGGCCACCGTGAGGTCAACCAAGGGCGCCGGATCCCCCAACGCCTCAATTTTGCCCTTCAATTCCAGTCGGCTGTTATTTAACAGTTGGATCTCCAACGGGGCCAGGGTGAGTCTGTCTTTATTCAAATCCATTGCTCCGGCCGCCCGCACGTCGATATCCCCGGGCCCAAGGCGGTTTCCGCCGATCAGTTTTCCGGCAACGGAAAGCGTTTCCCCGGAGAGGGTGGTTTCAAACTCAATGGCATCTTTGCCCGTCTGGGCGGCCTCGGCTTTCAGATGAATCCTGCCTCCGATATCGGTGTTTTTCAAAACGCCCGGCAGCATGGGGGCCGCAATGCCGGCAAGCGTCTCCAGGTCGATCGAAACCTTACCTTTAATTCCTTTGGCCGTCATGTCGCCCTTTATATCTATGGATGTGCCCGGCAGGTCGGCCTCTACCTCC
>JAGXLR010000206.1 GCA_018334555.1 Desulfobacterales bacterium | reverse complement strand
AATTTTTAAACTTTATCCGCTTCCTCGTATCTGCAGCAAACTTGAAAATCGCTCAGTTTAGGCCCAAATACAAATATTGATGGCTTCGTAAAAGTCCGATACCTGTGTCAGGCTCACATTTTAATCTCCAAAATACTTCGCGTAAAATTTTCGCATTCCTTGATCTTGACAAAAACTCCTGGTTTTCGTTCGCGCAATATTGACAGTCTCGTAAAAAGTCGATTTTGGGATGGCAAAGTAAAAAGTTCAAGATCAAGGCGCGCAAATTCCGAGGAATGCAGAGTACTTAGCTGTACGTGAAATTCCGAGGAATGCAGCGCAACACAGATATTGGACTTTTTACGAAGCCATCAATATTAAAATATGAATAGTTTACTAAATTTCAAGGGCTAAGAACAGATGGCGTTACAGCTTATCGATTTTCCGCCGGTGCCTCCGCTTCTGTTTGGGCGGTTTTTTGCTTGGCCCTTTTTTCCGGGTATCGAGGCTGCCCCCCGCCTCGGTTTCCGACTCCGGGGACGCTCCCTTCACATCCATGTATTCAGCCATCTCCAGCTTTTGCTCAAACTCCCGGGCCCCAATGGCGGCCGCCCCCTGAGACTCCGAAAATCCTGCCACTTCCCGATCCGAACTGACAACCGTGGCCTTCTGCCTCTCCCTTCTAACCATCCGCTTGATCACGTCGTCGGCCGTCTCCCCGTGACGGGAGAACCGGACATTAATCCCCTTTTCCCGCTCTGAGCGATTAAACACCGAATATTGCGCCGCACCGTCAAATACCACCGTTATCTGATGCCCTTTAAGCCGTTTATATACAGCCAGCCTGTCAAGAAGCGTCTGCCGGCCGAGCTCCAGATCCTTTTGATCGATCGGTCCCATCACATGAGAGCGTCGAATCAGGTTATATCCGTCAACAATGATATGAAGCGCCATAGATTACTCTGTCTTCAAAAGGTTCAGAAGCCGGTCCAGATCCTCATTGCTATAGAATTCAATTTCGACCCGCCCCTTCTGACCCTTCCGGCGGATCTGAACCTTTGTGCCGAAATGATGCGACAGGTCCTCCTCGAGACTTGAAAAATAGATATCTTCCGGCCGCTTGGAGGGCTCCTGCCGGGGCTGCGACTGGGCATTCAACCGATGAATCAGCCGCTCGGTCTCTCTTACGGAGAGCTCTTTTGATAAGACAAGCTGAAACGCCTTTCTTTGAATTTCGGGCGTTTGCGCACCAAGAAGCGAACGGGCGTGGCCCATGGATAGCTTTGCGTTTTTGATGGCGGCTTTAATCTCATCGGGCAGGTGATTGATGCGTAAAAAATTGGCTACTGCCGAGCGGCTTTTGCCAACCCGTTCGGCGATGTTTTCCTGGGTCAGCTCAAATTCGGTCATCAGACGCTGATAGGCTTCGGCCTCTTCCATTGGGTTTAGATTTTCCCGCTGGATGTTTTCAATAATCGAGATCTCGATGAGCTCCGCATTGGTAATATCTTTCAGAACCACCGGAACACTGTAAATTCCCGCCATACGTGCTGCCCGCAGTCGCCGTTCCCCCGCGATCAACTCGTATCCGTCCTTTGACTCCCTCACGAGAAGCGGCTGCAAAACCCCCTGGGTTTTAATGGACTCGGCCAGCTCGGCCATCTCATTTTCAGAAAATTCCCGTCGCGGCTGGTATGGGTTCGGATGAATGCGGTCTACCTCGCATTCAAAATAGTTGACAGCCGGCTTGTCATCGGCATCCCCAAGGTCCGGGAAAAGGGCGTCCAGGCCTTTGCCCAGCCCGCTCCGCCGGGTTTTTTTTCGTTTGCTGCTGCTCTCCTCCGCCTGTGTTTTTTCTTTCGGCATTATCAATCCATTCCTATAATGATTATTTGCCGCCCTTATGACCATTCATAATCTCTGCGGCCAGTTCCTTATAGCTTGTTGAACCGGGAGAGGATGGATCATAAAAAAGAATCGGCTTCCCGTAGCTCGGCGCCTCGCCAAGCCTTACCGTTCTTGGGATACGGGTTTTAAATACCATATCCTTGAAATAGGCCTCCGCATTTTCGGCCACCTGACCGGCCAGGTTGGTCCGCCGGTCAAACATGGTCAAAAGGATGCCCTCAATTTTTAGCGGCGGATTCATCCGCTGCTTGATCCGTTTGACAGTCTGCAGCAGCTGGCCGAGCCCTTCCAAAGCATAGAACTCACTTTGAAGGGGAATTAATACCGAATCAGCGGCGACCATGGCGTTTAATGTCAAAAGACTCAAAGACGGCGGACAATCCAGGATAATATAGTCATATCCATCCACACAGCGTGACAAAAACGAACGCAGCACCTTTTCCCTGTGGTCATCGGCCATCATTTCGACCTCAAACCCGATCAACTCAACCCGGGAAGGAATCATGGCCAGACCGGTGACTTGGGTATCCACGATAATATCTAGGGCCTCCGCCTGCCCGATCATCCCATGGTAAAGGTTACGCTCGATGGCGGCTTTGTCTATTCCCAGGCCGGTCGTGGCATTGGCCTGCGGGTCGCAGTCAACCAGCAGCGTTTTCCCCCCTGAAACCGCCAATGCGGCGGATAGATTGATTGCGGTCGTTGTTTTTCCGACACCACCTTTTTGATTTGCGATACAAATAATATGTGTCATAATAAAAATTTTTTTAGCATAAAAAATGCCGTTTGAAAAGCTGATACAGCTGAGATATTATATAAGGGTTACAGGTTTTATCCGCCTGTTGCCTACAACTGATATGCTGAGATTAAATGATAAATTTTCGTAAAACAATAGCGCTTTGCATCACCCTCACATGGCTGTTCACCCTCTTGACTCCCGACGGGCTTTCCGCCATTACCATCCAGGAAGAGAAGAAACTGGCTGACGAATTCCTCCGGGTCGTGCACAATCAATATAAAATTATTGAAGATCCGGCTATCGCCGACTATATTAACCGCGTCGGCCAGCGGATCGTCTCGGAGCTGCCCCAACAGCCGTTTACCTATCATTTCTATGTCATCGAGAAGGACGCCTATAACGCCTTTGCTTCGCCGGCCGGCCATATTTTTGTGTTCAGCGGCCTGTTCGCGGCGCTTGACCATGAAGGCGAGCTTGCCGCCCTTTTGGCGCATGAAATCGCCCATGCCGCCTGCCGACACATTTCCGAAATGATTGAATCCTCGAAAAAAACCAGCCTGGGAACGCTGGCGGGCATAGCCGCCGGTATTCTTGTCGGCCTGGGCGGCGCCTCAACGCTCGGCAGCGCCATTGGCATCGGCTCCATGGCGGCCGGAGAATCCGCGACGCTTGCCTATACCCGCGAGAAAGAGATGCAGGCCGATCAGCTTGGCCGCGAGTATCTGGTAAAAGCAGGCTATGATCTCCACAGCATGCTTTCCCTGCTGGAGACCATCCGGTCCCAGGAATGGTTTGGCACCGATCAGGTACCGACCTATCTTCGGACCCATCCCGCCACAGAGGACCGGCTGACCTATCTGGCCAATACCCTGTCAAACAAACCCGCTCCGCCGCCCACTGACACATACGGGTTTAAACGGGCACATACACGCGTTATCGCCTTACACGAAAATCCGCAAAAGGCACAGAAACAGTTTCGACAGTCCCTGGACGCCCATCCAAACAGCCCCATGCGCCATTACGGCTTCGGGCTCGCCCTGGAGAAAAACGGCAATCCGAAGGCCGCGGTCAAACACCTGGAAATCGCCTTCAACGCCCATCCCAACGACCCCTATATAACAGAAGACCTGGGCAGAATTTATTTCCTGAACGGCAAATATGAAAAAGCCTCGGATATACTGCAAACCTTTTCCCGGCAGTCGAAAAGCGGTCCGGAGGGGCTTTTCTATCTGGGCCGGAGCCAACTCGCCCTCGGCCGGTTATCGACCGCCACAAAAACATTTAACCGTCTTGTTGAGGCCTACCCGGACTATCTCCCGGCGTTTTATTTCCTGGGAAAAAGCTATTCCGAGCAGAATCAGCCGGGCCGTGCCCATTACAACCTCGGGTTATACCATTTGGGCAAACATGACAGAGAAAACGCCGCCTTTCATTTCAGACAGGCATTGAAAAGTATCACCGACGCCGAAGAAGTCGAAAAGATCAAGATGCTTCTGGAAAAGCTCTAATCCGTCGCCCCACCGTTTGGCTACACTTTGTCAAAGTGGGAGAACTTCATGGTAAAATTGCCGCGGCCCTGGGATGCTGAACGAAGGGCCGTGGAATAGCCGAACATCTTCGACAACGGGACGCTGGCGGAAATGACCTGGATCTCCCCCTTGGCCGAAATCGATTCGATTTTACCGCCTCTGGCATTTAAGTCACCGATCACTTCCCCCATAAAGTCTTCCGGCACAAACACTTCAGTATCCATAATCGGCTCAAGCAGATAGGGATCTCCCTCCCGAAACGCCTCCCGGCAGGCCATGGTCGCACACACCTTGTAGGCCAGTTCAGAGGACAGGTTTTCTTTGTAGCTGCCCCCGATTAGCACAACCTCGACATCCACCACTGGATATCCCATCAGTTCACCGTATTCCATGGCGTCATTAACGCCTTGGGTTACAGCGGGAATATAGATATCCGGAATCTTATCATCGGCGACCTCCGTCCGGAAACTTGTGCCGCTGCCGCGGGAAAGCGGGTTCACTCTTATCTCCACCTCCGCATAATGGCGGCTTCCCGCAATTTCCCGATCGAACTCAGCCGAACCGGTCGCCTGCCGGGCCAGAGTTTCCCGGTAAACCACCTGAGGCTTGCCCACGTTGACGCTGGTTCCGTATTCCCGCTTCATCCGGCTGATAATGATATCCAGATGGAGCTCCCCCATACCGGATAGTATGGTCTGGCCGGTATCCTCATCCTCCTTGACATGAAGGGTAGGATCCTCATCCATGAGCTTGGCCAGCGTATGTTCGAGTTTTTCCTGGTCGTCATGGGTTTTGGGCTCCACAGATACCGAGATAACCGGCTTATAATACTCGATGGCCTCCAGCAGAACGGGGGCGTCCGCCTGGCAGAGGCTCTGGCCGGTGCCCGAATCCTTCAGGCCCATAACGCCGACGATGCTTCCCGGCCCGGCCTCATCCAGGCGCTCGCGCTTGTTGGCGTGCATCCTCAAAATGCGGGAAATTTTTTCC
>JAGXLR010000205.1 GCA_018334555.1 Desulfobacterales bacterium | reverse complement strand
TGACATCCACGATCTGATCAAGCACCTCCCCCATGGCATACAGTACCAGTGCCGTACCGCCGGCCCGTGGTTTTAGAAGGTGCTTATAGGGGGACTGCTGCGCCTTATGCTTGTCCCGCCTAAATCGGGTGCCCTCGGGAAAAGTCATGACGGTTACAGGCTGGCTCTTGAACTTTTCGCACGCCCGCCGGGTGGCTTCCAGGTCCTGGCCTTTCAGATGCGGATTCTTTTCGATATATGCCTTTGAATACCGCCTCATGATCGGATAATCCATGGCCCAGAAGGCAACGCCCATCAACGGCACCCAGAGAAGCGCTTTTTTGATAAAAAATTTATAGGGCGGGACTTTGCCGTAAAAAGCCCGGATCAATACAAGGATATCCACCCATGTCTGGTGATTGGAGAGCAAAAGGCACCAGCGGTTTAGCTTGATATCCGTCAAACCGTGGATATGAAATCGGGGCCTTGTTAAAACCCGGTGCGTCATGTTGGCACAAAAAACCCAGCACGTGCTGGCCAATCTGTCCAATATCCAGCTGCAGAGATCCCGAACCCGTTTTACGGGAACAAGGAATTTGGCTATCGCCACAAAAACAAGGACGACAAAGATAAGCGTGGTAAAAACGATATAGGAGAGAAGGGTCGCGGCCCCCCGTATATGTGCCAACATTTTAGTCCGTATGGCTTGTGATCATATCAGGAATTGGCTTGATTCAATATATTATCCAGCTTTCGGGAAAGCTCCACAAGGTTGAACGGCTTTTGGATAAACCCGTTGCAGCCTTTCTGAAGCAACCTGTCCGCGTGGCCATTTAGGCTGTAGCCGCTGGAAAGCAGAATCTTGAGGTCGGGATTGACGGATCTCAGCCGCTCAAAGGTCTCTTTGCCGTTCATCTCGGGCATAATCAGATCAAGAATAACCAGATCGATGGCTTTTGGATCCTGTTTTAAAATTTCAACCGCCCTTGCCCCCCTGTCGACCGAAACGACATCATAGCCCAGGGTATGGAGCATCTCTTCGCCAACCTCTATAATCATTTCCTCGTCATCGACGAATAAAATCGTGCCCGTTCCGGAGACAGGCTCATGGAGGGCCTCGGTTTTGACCTCCGCCTCACGAAAGGAGGCCGGCAGATAGATATTGAAGGTCGTCCCCTTGCCCTTGACGCTGTATACGGTAATAAATCCGCCGTGATTTTTTATACCTGTGTATGCTGAGGCCAAGCCCAGGCCGGTCCCCTGCTCTCTTTTCTTGGTCGTAAAAAAGGGTTCGAATATCCTTCGCTGGACGGTCTCATCCATTCCCACGCCGTTGTCTGTAATAGAAATCTTGATATAATTGCCCGGCTCGAGGTCATGGGGCCGGGTCCGCGCCGCTGTGAGATATTCATTGGTCGTCTCGACATACAGATCCCCTCCATCGGGCATGGCATGGGCGGCATTGACATAAATATTTAAGAGGACCTGCTCAATCCGGCTCGAATCGACCTCGGCCGTCCACAGATCCGCCGCCAGATTTTCGTGAATGGAGAGTTCCTTATGGGTCCGACCGAACAACTGGTTCTGGGTGCTAATCAACGCATTGATATCCCTGGGAACCACTTCAATATCCGCATCCCTGGTGAGATCCAGAAGCTGCTGGGTTAGTTCCGCCGCCTGCTCCGTATAGTTCTCTATTTCCCTTAAATGGCTCCGCTGCTTGCCGACGGGGTCTGTTTCCATGCGGATAAGCGAGAGGCGTCCCTGGATACCCATCAACAGGTTGTTGAAATCATGGGCGATCCCCCCTGCCATGGTACCGATGGATTCCATTTTCTGCGCCTGATGCATGTGCCATTGGAACCGTTTCGCCTGTGTGATATCCCTGAAAAAGATCAGCACCCCGGCCGGATTTCCCTGGCCGTCAAGATATCGGGCGGCACTGATGCTGACATCCAGAAACCGGCCGTCATGCGTTAATACCTGGGTTTCCTTGCCGCGAACCGGCTCGCCGGCCTCCATCAACTTCTGGATAAAACCTTTAAACCACGCCTTTCGGGCTTTAGGAATGTAGGGAACACCCTGATTCTTAAGCGATTCTTCAGTCCAGCCGAACAGACGGGTGAATGCCGGATTAATGTAGCGAACCGCTTGGTGGGGATCAAGCAAAATAATCGCATCCGGCGAAGAATCCAGAAGGGACTGATACAACTGCCTATCCTGTTGGGCCTCCCTGTAGAGTTGCTGATACTTTGCCTGGCTTGTGGCGAGCTCCTCCTCGATCCGCTTTCGTTTCGTCACATCCCGGCCGACGCCTGCGAAGCCATTCGGCTGACCGCTTTCGTCGTAGATCAGGTAGGCGGAAAGCTCCAGAATCCGGTATCCGCCATCCTTGCGGATAATTTCATAATCGGTGATTTCAGCGGGAGATCCGGTTTGATAGACCCGCGTAAAGATCTGATACATGCGGCGGGCGGTTTCCGATGTCGTATATTCCCGGTTGTTTTTCCCCAGCAGTGCTTCCCGGGGATATCCTAGTACCCGGCACGCCGCATCATTGAAAAAGGTCAGATCGCCTGCCAGATCAACTTCAAAATAGCCCTCTTCCGTGCTTTTAAGAAGCTTCTGGAACCGTTGCTCATCGGCTTGGTACTCATATAACCGGGATTCAAGTCGCCTTTTTTCCTCTTCGAGTTGTTGAATTCTCTGATGAAGTGCTTCTTTAGAATCTGCGGAAGAAGGCATAAAATCAATTCCGGGTTTAGAAAAAACAATGGCCCATCAATTTAGGTTATATATATTAGGTTATACCGGGTTTGTCAAGTTTGCCGGATATCGGCGCATTTGGGCAACCGCCGCCAAACCGGCGACAGCCCTATTGTTTTATTAATACGAGGGCATCGGCCGCCAAGGGGGAGTCACCGGAAATGATAATCGGGTTGATATCGATCTCCCTGATTTCCGGATGAATAAACGGAATCCGGCTCACCTGGCTGATCAATCCGGCAATCGCTTCTTTCTTGACGGGCGGCATTGACCGATAGGATTCAAGGAGTTTCCGTGTGCGAAGCGCCTCGGCCATTCGGCCGGCCTCAACCTCACTGACGGGTGCCACGCGGTAGACAATATCTTTGAGCGCTTCGGTCAGGATACCGCCTATTCCAAAGGCGATACAGTATCCGAACTGCTCATCTTCAGCGATCCCGGCAAGCAGCTCCCGTTCGCCATCGATCATTTCACCGATAATAACCGGCACCTGGTTACCCGCACGGTCCTGCAGGGCTGTATAGGCCCGGCGCGCCCCCTCCGCGCTCTCGATATTCAAACAGACCAGGCCCTTCTCGGTTTTATGCATGATTTCCGGATGATTGGCTTTTAACACGATCGGAAATGAAACGGAATCCATCATAGCGTTGAGCTCTTCAAGGCTGTTTACGACCCATTCTCTGGGAACGGGTATCCCGTAGGCCGCAAGCAGACGCTTGGCCGCGAACTCATCGAGGGCTTTTTGACCGCTGCCGACGGCTTCGTCGATGATTTTTTTCGCCTCCGGCTTTGCTTCCGGCAATACAGGAGGCTGGGGTTTTGGCCGCTTTTGGATCTCATGGTAATTGACTATTTCAGCTATCGCGCGGGCGGCTTTTTCCGGCGCATCGAATACCGGGATGCCGGCGTCTTCAAAATCCCGGGTAAACTGGTCCTCCCGGTCAAAAAATGAAGAGACGACCAGCGGGATGCCGTTGTCAAAGGGCCGACGCACGGTCTCGGATAAATCCTTACGCATCTGCTCCAGCATGTCGGATAACGGAACATCCGGCATCAGCTGGGAGACATTGGGGTAAACCGCCTTCATGAATCCGGTGGACATGGCCCCGTGAATGACGAGGCCATCGACCTCGCCGCTTTTCATGATGAGCTCGGGGAGGATATCGGTCATCAGGTTCGGATCCATGGAAAACGTCAGATCCACGGGATTGCCGCACGGCGCATGGGCGGGGATCAACGGCCGAATCTGATCCTGAAGGCCTTGACTGAATGGCGGGACCTGACAACCGAATCTCTCGCAGGTATCGGCGATTGCGGATCCCGGCCCCCCTGAATTCGTCAGAATGGCGATCCGGTTGCCACGAATTCGCGGCTGTTCGGCAAGAGCAACGCCTATCCCGTACAGCTGCTCAACCGACTCGACCCGGATAACCCCGGCCTGTTCGAACAAGCCGTCATAGAGGTAATCTTTGCCGGCCAATGCGCCGGTGTGACTCAATCCCGCCCGGCCGCCGGCTTCGGAGCCGCCGACATACTGGGCAATCACCGGTTTATGGGGCGTTATTTTCCCGGCCACATCCAAAAACCGCGGCACATCCCGTATGGTTTCTATATACATGGATATGGCGGCGGTTTCCTCATCTTCGCCCAGATATTCAAGCCCGTCTATCAGGTTCACATCCGCCTCGTTGCCCACGCTGAAGGCCTTGCTGTAATGGATCCCCCGCTTTTGAAGATAGGGAATGGTTTGGGCGACATAGGTCCCGCTTTGGGAAATAAGCCCCAGTTTTCCGGGTTTTGCGTTGATCGGCACGACGGTGGTATTTAAAGAGGCCTTCTGGTTGATAACCCCCATGCAGTTAGGCCCGATAAAACGGATGCCATACTTGCGCGCCAATGCCAGCAGCTCTTCCTCCTGCCGGATCCCATCCTCGCCTGTTTCCTTAAAACCGGCGGTAATAATAATTGCATATTTTGTTCCGATCTCGCCGAATGCCTCAAATAAAGGTAAAAGATGCTTTGATGGCAATACGAAAACGGCCAGATCGGGGGTTTGAGGCAAATCATGCGGCGAAGCATAGGCCTTGTAGCCGAGGACAGATGTTTCCGAGGGGTGTACAGGGTAAAAATTCCCGTTGAAGCCCTCATTTAGTATACTCAGGGCATGCATGGTCCCCATTTTCATGGGATTATTGCTTGCGCCGACGATGGCAATCGACTGGGGCGTCATAAGCGAATGAAGAAACGAGGCGCTTGTCATATCCATTATCCTCCGATATTTGTTGACGATCTCGTAAAAAGTCTATTTTAGATGGCAAAGAAAAAAGTTCAAGATCAAGGCGACGCAAATTTCGAGGAATGCAGCGTACATAGGAGTACGTGAAATTCCGAGAAATGCAGCGCAACGCA
>JAGXLR010000204.1 GCA_018334555.1 Desulfobacterales bacterium | reverse complement strand
GATAATATTAAATATTGTCGAGTTCCTTGGAAGTCGATTTTAGGATGGCAAAGTAAAAAGTTCAAGATCAAGGCGCGCAAAATCCCGAGGAAGGCAGCGTACTTAGCTGTACGTGAAATTCCGAGGGATGGAAGCGCAACACAGATATCGGACTTTTTACGAAGCCATCAAGTTTTGAATATGATATTAGGGCGCAGAATGCAACCGGATGGCGCTAAAAAATTCAAGGGCGTCCGCAGACATTCCCAAACCCCCAAGGATTCTCAAAAAAACCCAACCCGACGGAAAAGGGGCAAAAAATACGACGCCGTATAATTATTGCATTGAAATTTTGATCATTGTTCAGTAAAATGATCAACGATCAAAACGAATGGCCCATATATCTTTAATCCAGGCTTTTTCCATAGGAGGTGCTTATGTATGATTTTATGCTGACACCGGAGCAGCAGGCGGTAAAAAAGGAAACCCGGGAATTCGTCCGGGAAGAGATTACCAGTGATTTCCTGCGTAAGATGGACAACGATGAAGTCACCTATCCGCGGGAATTTGTGGAGAAACTGGCGGCCCGGAATCTGTTCGGCATCCGGTTCCCGGAAAAATACGGCGGCCGGGGGATGAATTGGGTGGCTGAAGTGGCGGCATCAGAAGAGATCGGCTGCCTTGGTATGGCCCTTGGCTGCGCTTTTGTCATGCCGTCAATAGTCGGGGAGGCCCTGAACATGTTCGGGACGGAAGAACAAAAAGAGAAATTTCTGAGACCCTATCTGGAAGGCAAGCTCGTATCCGCCGAGGCGCTGACCGAACCCCGGGGCGGATCGGATTTCTTCGGCGCCATGACCCGCGCGGAGCTCAAAGGGGATCACTTTATTCTAAACGGCATGAAACGCTTCGTTGTGGGTGCTGAAGGGGCCGACTTCTTTCTGGTTTACTGCCGGACCAATTTTGACCCCAACGCCCACAAATATCTGCGGTTAAGCCTTTTGCTGGTTGAACGGGGCCCTGGGGTGGAAACCGAATACCTCTACGGACTGCTCGGATGCCGGGGCGGCGGAACCGGTCGACTGGTGTTCCGGGATGTCAAAGTGCCCAGGGAAAACCTGATCGGGGAGCTGCACGGCGGCGCCCTATGCTTCAATCAAATGATGATTCCGGAGCGTCTGACATCAGCTGCCGGCTCTCTGGGGGCCTGGGGGGCGCTTGATCTGGCGGTCCGGTATTCCGATAAACGCCGCGCGTTCGGAAAGGAGATCAGAAAATATCAAGGCGTCAACTTTAAAGTGGCGGATTCGATTACCCAGCTCGACGCCGCCCGAGCGATGACCTACATGGCCGCCAGGGCAGTGGATGAAAACGCCCCCAACGCCCGTCGGCTGGTCAGCGAGGCCAAAAGATGCGCCACGGAAAATGCCTGGGATATTGTCAATAATGCCATGCAGATTATGGGCGGCATCGGATACACCGATGTGTATCCCATTGAACGGGCATTAAGGGACATCCGGCTGGCCATGATATGGACCGGCACGAGTGAGATTATGAATCTGTTGATCCAGCATGAATATTACAACGAGATTTTAAATGCCGCTTATGACCGCCGACAGATGGAACAGGACGCAGGCAAGCCGGATGACGCCGAACGGTGTTACACGGATGAGGACATGCAGAATGTGTTTGACAGAAAAGATACCAACTGAAAGCGGAGCCCAAATGACCGACCAAGTGCCTGAAAAGCCGCTCATCGTTTTAAAACAGCAGGAAAAGGATGCCCGGCGACAGCTCATCCTGAATGCGGCCCGCCATCTTTTCGCCGAAAAGGATTTCCGCAGTGTGACGGTTCGTGAAATTGCCAAGGCCGCGGGGGTGAGCATTGGAACCATCTATAATTATTATGAGAACCTGACCGAACTGTTCCTGGATGTATTTTTAAAAAGCGCTGAGGACATATTGGCCCGCATCGATAATGAACAGGCAAGCCCCCATGCCTCGTTAAGCCGCCTGTGCAGCCTCTACATCGACTTCTTAAATGAGAACATGGCGTTCTACCAGATGATGGGACACTTCATGCTGGGCGGCGAACTTTCATCGGAGGGGACAGAAAAATTAAACCGGATGATGCGGGCGTTAATGGACCGCTTGGAGGCCGCCGTGGTCGCCTCAGGCACAGAAAAGGATTCCAGGCTGATTTGCCATGCATTGTTTTCCGCACTAAACGGGATTATGATTACCTATGCCCGCTACCCCGGCCGTGAGGCCACTGAAATCAGCCGACACACCCGCCGCCTGGCCGCAATTATCGGGGATTTGTTTGAAAAACGGGTCCGTTAGGCGCCTTGAGGGGAAACTTGTGCGGGAACACGTTAAAAAAAATTTTGCAATGACCACGCGGGTGCCTATCGTTAAATATAAGGAGCATTTGACAGCCATGGCGGGGGCGGCTATTTTTTAAATATCGACCGGATTCTACGCTTAGTCGTCGTAATCAGGGTATCCGCCCGGATGCATGGCAAGCTGCTGCAGTCAAACGGGGGAATAAATGGATCCACAGGCGAAACAAAAGGCCGGAAAAGTCGTCATCATAGGCGCCGGCGCAGTGGGGGCGACGTTTGCCTATGCCCTGGCATTGAACGGCATTGCCGGTGAAATCGTTCTGGTTGACAGAAACCGGGATTTGGCGGAAGGCCAGTCGCTGGATCTTGCCCATGGCCAGCCCTACTTCCCCATTGTCAATATTCGAACCGGTGCGGAAGACGATTATGCGGACGCTCAGGCAATCGTGATAACCGCCGGTGCCAAACAGGAGCCCGGGGAAAGCCGGCTGGCCCTGATTCAGAAAAACGCCGGCATCATCAAATCGATTATGGACGAGATCACCCGGCGCAACTCAACGGCCGTTCTGGTGATGGTCAGCAACCCGGTGGATGTGCTGACCCATATTGCCCTGAAACACTCGGGATGGCCCCGAAACCGCATCCTCGGCTCCGGAACGGTGCTAGACAGCTCCCGGTTCCGCTATCTTTTGAGCCAAAACTGTGGCATTAATACCCACAATGTGCACGCCTATATGCTCGGCGAACACGGGGACAGCGAGTTTGCCGCCTGGTCCATGACGCATATCGGCGGCATTCAGATCGACCAATACTGTCCGATTTGTGGAAAATGCCACGATTGGATGGCCCAGCGGGCCGAAATCGAACAAACGGTAAGGGAATCGGCCTACCATATCATCGACTATAAAGGGGCCACCTATTTCGCCGTGGGCCTGGCATTGGTAAGAATTGTGGCGTCGATTCTCCGGGACCAAAAAAGCGTGCTGACGGTTTCAACCCGGCTGAACGGAGAATTTGGCCTAAATGACGTCTGTTTGAGCGTCCCCGCGATTGTCTCTGAAAACGGCGTCGACCGCATTATTGAAGGCGAACTGCCGGCCGGTGAAAAAGAGGCCTTGAATGCGTCCGCATCAATACTGAGTCAATCGATCGCTTCGCTACACTAGAGACCCACCGGCGGCTGATCCTTGGGATAGGCAACGGTGAAACGGATATCAATGGATTCCGTTTTTTGGGGGCCGATCCCCATTTCCCACCTCTTAATCCCCGGCCGATACCTATCGTCCGCCTCTTGCGGCGCCGGCTCAAAAGATACATCATCCACATCGATCTTGTCGGTTTTGGCTACCGGTATCTGATCGAGCACATGCATCCGGATTGGCTTTTCCTTCCGGTTTTCAATTGTGAGCCGATAGCCGAACTCGCGGACCACCATATTTCGCTCGAATTTACCGAAAAAGGTTTCCTTGACATGATCGGTCACCTTCTGACGGCGGACCCGAACCCCACGATCCGCCCCAAGAGGCAAAAGGAATTTTTCCCCCCTGGATTTGGAACGAAACCGGGTTTTTCCCATATAATGGGTACCGAAATGGATGTGCATGGGACCTGGAAGCATTTCCTGATCCGGTTCTGCCTCGCATACCAGATAGGCCCGGGGGTTCTTACGGGGCACACAGTAGTAATAGAATTCGCCGTCCAGGTCCTTTGTGTAAAGCGGCAGCAAGGTCACCTTTTTTCGGGACTCGACCGTAACCGGCCGCGACAGCTCGTATTCAAAGGAGATCCCCGATGATAACCTCCGGGCGGCGGCATAATCGGCCCTATCCGTCTTCATCCTACTCTCCTTGAGCATTACCGCTTTTGGTTTGGCGGAACCGAGCGCAGCGACGCCTTTGCCGCTGGGATGCCTCGGCGTCTTTTCGGCCCGGGGCCGCGGCAGATCGAGCCGCCAGGGGTGAAGCGTGGGGATACTCACGCCCCTGAGCGCAACGGCATTGGATACGGACAGGTGGACGTCCGACCAGTCGGCACCGGTCTTCTGAACGATGCGGGCGTTCATGGTCAATTCGACGCCGGAGCGCTCATCCGGCACGGACACACGGTAGACAGGTGACCAGCTGGCGTTATAGGCCAAATATTTGGCGATAATTCGAATCTGCTGCTTTTCTGTGGAATCAAATACAAGCTCGATCCTCTTTTGCTCTTTTTCTTCGGACTGCCGAAGGTCTCGCAATTCACGATGCGCCGTGAGGATATCCTTTTCAATGCTTGAGATGTCTTTATCAATGGCTGTTTTTTTTTTGAAAATCTCGTGAAACCGGTTCCCCAGGAGCTCAAAGGTATTGTTTAGCGTCTCCGAGTCAAGCATCCGCGTTTCAATCTCTTTGGACATCTGGGTTTCTGAGAACTCGACCACTGAATCGAGGAATTTTTCCTGGCGGGAAACAGACGCCTTTTTATCCAGAAGCGCCTGTTTATCTTCTCTGAGTTTTTCGATCGTTTCCTCGAGTCTGCGGATTTTCTCCCTGGGCGACGCTGACCGGGGAATGCTTCTTACCTGGACACTGATAATCTTGCCCTTCCCAAACACCTTTGCAAACGCGGAGGACGAATCTATGGAGAAGGCCCGCACCGGCAGATGCAGCTCGTTGATCCCGACGCCCACATCGGCCGAAGCTTCCCGTTGAAGCAGGGCCTGATTCGAATACAGCGTTACGCCGGTAATTTTCGACGGCACCGTTTTGCCGGCATGGGCCTGAGGGCTTGATAAGAACAGGGCCATTACGAAAAAAACAAGCATGCGTTTCATATGATACCCCCCTATAGTCTAACCTAAAATGAGCGTTTCAATTTTTTGAAG
>JAGXLR010000044.1 GCA_018334555.1 Desulfobacterales bacterium | reverse complement strand
CGCACCCTGCACCCTATACATGCGATTTTGCCGTCCCGAAACCGATTATAAAGAGACTATCAAACTTGACATAAGAAACAAAATTTTTTTATAATTTTTTATTTAAGGGTTAATAACCATTCTTTCAGTCAGAATATTTTTTTGAAAGAACCCATTGGGAGCCGCCTAATGGCTGTTAAAGTATTTGTCAACAGCGATAATACCGCCACCCTGAGGTGTCCGCAGTGCCAGAAAACGCGTGTTGTGGATGTATCCAAATATATGCGCCCGGATGCCCCCACCAAACTTAAAGCCAAATGCGCTTGTGGCCACAGCTATGCCGTATACCTTGAGAAACGCAAGTATTTCCGAAAACAAACCAATCTTGAAGGCGTCTACCATTACAGCGTCTCCAACGGCATTGTCTCCTCCGCCGAAGCTCAGGGGGGGCTAACGGTACTCAATATTTCAAAAACCGGCATGCGGTTGAAACTCAATTCGATGCCCCGCTTTCAGGTAGGGGATCTGATCAATGTGGAATTCCGCCTCGACGACAACAGGAACAGCCTTATCACCCGGGATGTTTATGTTCGGAATATTAAAGGCCTTTTCCTCGGCGTCGAATATGCCTCCCCGCCATCGCTCGACAGTGCGCTGGGGTTTTATTTATTCCTATAGCTACGGCAGAATAGTCTTAGGCCTCTTCTAAATATGCCCGCCACAGCCGCCGGACCCTTTGCCGGTGCTCGCTTAGCCGATCGGCGTCAATCGTGGCGGGATTTTGCTCAAGGCTCAGACGATGGACGAGATAACGAAATACAAGATAGGCCTGCTTCAGGATGTGGGCCTCTTGGTCGTCTATAACACCGGCAATCGCGAGGCTGTTTAACTGCCGAACCACATCCGTCCATTGAATAACCGAGGGATGCTCATGGGCGGAGAGCAGAATCAGGTATTGAACCAGAAATTCGATATCGATAATGCCCCCCGGATCATTCTTGATATCAAATTTTCTTTTTGCCTTGCCATCCCTACGGGTTCGGCGCATCCGCTGCCGCATATCCGTGACCTCCCCTCGCAGTCGGGTTTCAGCCCGGCTGCGGGCCAGAATCCGACGGCGGATATCCAGAAATTGACTGCCGACATCCGGATCGCCGCAGATCGGACGGGCCTTAATTAATGCCTGGTGTTCCCATGTCCAGGCCTCGTAGTCCTGGTACGCCTCAAATGCATCGATGCGGCTGACCAGAATACCGGCATCGCCACTGGGCCGCAAACGCATGTCTGCTTCATAGAGTTTTCCGGTGCTGGTCATGGTAGTCAAAAAATGAATGACCCGCTGCCCCAGCCGGACATAGAACTGATGATTGTCGATGGGGGATAAACGCCCCCCTTTCGTGTATCCTCTGGGGGCGGCATGAAGAAAGACCAAATCCAGGTCGGAGCCGTAACCAAGTTCATATCCCCCCAGCTTCCCATAGGCCACAAGAATAAACCTCCTGCCGGCATTGTCCGAAAGCCCCTCGGGCAGCCCATACTTACCCACCAGGTGGCCCCAGGAAAGCTCCAGCACCACATCAAGTATAGTCTCGGCGAGATAGGTCAGGCGATCGCTGACCTTCATCAAAGGTAGCAGTCCGGCCACATCCGCCGCGGCGATCCGCAACGTATGGCTCTGTTTGAATATCCGGAGCTCATCCATCTGATGCTCCAGATCCCCGGCCTCCACCCGCTGCATACGCTGCCGGATCTCTTTTTCGAGCTCTGTTTTGCCTAACGGCACATAGAGCGTCCGGGGATCGAGAAGCTCATCCAAAAGGAGGGGATGCTTGGACAAAAACGAAATAACCCACGAACTGGCCGCTGCCAACTGCACTAGATGCGTCAAGGCATGGGGGTTCTCAAGCAGCAGGGCCATGTAGCATGAGCGGCGACGAATCGATCGTATCAGCTCAAATACCCGTTTTAAAACCGTTCCGGGCGCGTTAGTTTCAACGGCCTTCTGCAGGATCTGCGGCATCAGCCGATAAATCCGATCCCTTCCCTGGCAGCTGATATCCGCGGCATCGGGAACATCCAGAAATTGATGCAGGATGCGAAGGATCCTATCCGGTTCATCAAAACCGATTTCAGCGAGGATCTGACGGGCCCGATCGCTTTCGGAAAGGCTGTGCCATAACTCCTCGACCAGTTGCCCGGTTTCTGCCAGCTGCCCGGAGTTCTCGGACGGATCCGCCAACAATTCATTGAAATGGAAATGCACCCGATCCATATACGCCGTCAGGGTCTGATCAAAGGAGGGCCAGTCCGAAAATCCCATAGAAGCCGCCAACCGGTTCTTTTGGGCTTCATCTTTCGGCAGGCTATGGGTCTGCCGGTCATCAAAGGCCTGCAAACGATGCTCGACATTACGAAGAAACTTATAGGCATCGTTTAATTCATGATATACGGCTTCCGGGATGCACTCCGTCTCCAGGAGAATTTTTAGCGTCTTTAAAAGGTTACGACATTGAAAGTTCGGATTTATGCCCCCACGGATGAGTTGAAACACCTGTCCGAAAAATTCGATTTCCCGAATACCGCCGGCGCCCAGTTTGATATTGCCAAAAAGTCTTCTGCGCCGGACATCCCTAACGATTTTCCGTTTCATGTCCCGAAGGTCTTCAAAAGTCCCGAAATCCAGATACCGGCGGTATACGAACGGACGCAGTCGATCGATGAGCTGATCTCCGGCCGCCATGTCGCCTGCGACGGGGCGGGCCTTGATCAGCGCATAGCGTTCCCATTCCCGCCCCTGCTCCTGATAGTAAGTTTCAAGGGCATCAAAACTCATGGCAAGCGGCCCTGAATCCCCATATGGCCGAAGCCGCGTGTCGACCCGGAATACAAATCCGTCCGGCGTATTTTTGCCCAGAATATTGATAAGCCACCGGAATAGTTTTGAGAAGAACTCTTCATGGCTGATTGATCGCCCGTCCTGCCGGATCTGCCCTGTCTCGGAGAATGCAAAAAGCACGTCGATGTCGGAGGAGTAGTTCAGTTCCGCCCCCCCGAGTTTCCCGACGCCGATCACCACCGGCAACTGCCGGGCGCCGCTTTTCAGCCGGGGGCTGCCGTGCTGCTGGCGCATCCATTGATAGAGAATCGCCAAGGCTCTGTCAATGCAAGCCTCTGCGAAATTTGTTAAATCGGTCACCGTTTCGGTCAGATCCGCCCAACCGGCCAGATCCCTTATGGCGATTCGAATCATTTCCCGGCACCGGCAGCGACGCAAAGCGACATACAGATCGTTTTCCCCTTGAATCCCATCACACGCCCGCTGGAGCTTTGAGCGGTAGTCCGAGGCATGACAACAGCGAAAGAGATCTCCGCTGGCGAGCAGGCTATCTACTATAGCGGGCGCCCGGATGGCCCACCGGCTGACAAAATCACTAAATAGAAATGCCAGCTGTAGGCCCCGGACCGTCTCCGGATCATTTGGGACCACAAGACCGGCATTTTCGCAGGCGACACAGTACTTATCCCAAACCTCCGCCATTACGGCACGCAACGTTTCGGGAAGCCGATCCGGACCCATGATATTTCTTTGTTTTTCCGGCATGCACTATTCCTGAGACAGCGTATATTGGGCCAACAGGCTATCCTTCCAGTATGCCCGCCCGGGATCGGAAAAAAATGATTGAAACAGGACGAGACTCTCCCGGCGCATTACATCGGCGACGACTGCAATATTTGAATTCGAATACAGCGGTGGCAGGTTCTCCAGCCGGCAGCCGGTGCCCCCGCCCATCACGTCTTCATATGCGTAAACGAGCCGGGGGATATTATTCAAAATAATGGCGCCAAAGCACATAAGGCAGGGTTCCATGGTTGAATAAATCGTCAGACGCTCCACGTTTCCTGTATAACCCACCTCATGAAGTCTTCTTAACGCGTTGATCTCGGCGTGATCAAGCTCATTCGGACAGTCCCCCGAACTGCCCGCCCGCGCCCCGGATACGATGACCCGGGCTTCATCCGCTATGACGCATCCCACGGGAAACTCTCCCGCTTTTAAAGCGGCCCGTGCCTGGTCAAGCGCTTTTTCCATAAAATCGGCATCGGTCATCCTAAACATCCCGGGCCTTCGACCCTGTTCTTTTTTTTAAGTTATCAAAAAACAATATAATTTTAACACTTCTTCTCCAATCGCGGAATAATTTTCCTATGGCTATTCCAAATTGACACATACGTTAATTTGGACATATAATCAAAATAAACCCTAAATTGAGCGATTTTCAAGTTTACCGCAGATACAAGGAAAATGATGTCGAGCGATAGGCGCCTATGCGAGACATCATTTGACGCAGTAGATGCGGCAAAATTGGAAATCCCGGAGGGTTTCAAATTTTTTGATTTAAAAAATGATCCAATATCCTAAAAATAAAATAAAAATTAAATCTTCAAAAAATTGAAACGCTCAATTTAGGTAAACGGTTTTTAAATTCTGATTGCCGGCCTGGCCAGCATCCGGGGTCGCGAAACGAAAAGGGTGGCATGCTAAGCGAAGACGAAAAACTGGACACATTGATCCGAGTCGGCATAGAACTCAATCAGATCAGTGACTTAGATATTCTCCTGGAGCAAATCCTGACCAAAGCCCGACAGGTGGCAAATGCCGATGCCGGCTCAATCTATATTCGGGAGGGCCATGCCCTCCACTTCACCTACACCCAGAACGCCACCCTCCAGCGGAGATTGCCCAAGGGAGAAAAACTTATCTACTCCACCTTCTCCATCCCTATTGATGAGACAAGCATCGCCGGCCATACGGCCGTCACCGGCGAGGCCCTCAATATTGAAGATGTCTATCAGATCGATCCGACGAAGCCTTTCGGCTTCAATAAACAATACGACGAAGCCAGCGGTTACAGGACCCGTTCGGTCCTTACGATTCCATTGAAAAACGCCATGGGGCATGTGCTCGGCATCCTTCAGATCATCAATGCCCAGGATGCGGAAAATCGGATTGTCTCGTTTTCCGAATCCGATGAAAAAATGATTTCCCATTTTGCGGCCAATGCCGCCGTAGCCCTGGAAAGGGCCCAGATGACGAGACAAATCATCCTGCGGATGATCCGGATGGCAGAGCTGAGGGATCCAAACGAAACCGGCCCGCATGTCAACCGGGTAGCCGGCTATTCCCTGGAAATCTACGAACAGTGGGCCGGCCTGAATGGCGTCAAAGAAAGGGAGCTCAACCGGAACCGGGACATTCTGCGCATGGCGGCGATGCTCCACGACGTAGGAAAGGTGGCGATTTCCGACGTTATTTTAAATAAGCCCGCCCCATTGACCGAAGCCGAATTCGAGATAATGAAGCAACACACCGTCCTCGGTGCCCGCCTGTTTCTCGACCGCCAGTCGGACTTTGATGCGGCCGCCGCACAGGTCGCCCTGACCCATCATGAGCGGTGGGATGGAAACGGCTATCCCGGCTACGTCGATATCGACACCAATCGGCCATTAAATGGCTGCTCCGGAAAAGGCGGTTTAGCTCCGGGAAAGGCCGGCGAAGAGATCCCCCTTTTTGGACGGATCGTCGCATTGGCGGACGTCTTCGACGCCCTTTCATCCTATCGATGCTATAAGGATTCCTGGGACGAGGCCCGCGTGCTGGAGACCATCGAAAAGGGGGCCGGATCCCAGTTCGACCCGAAGCTGGTAGAGATCCTGATCGACCGGATGGATATTCTCCGCTCCATCCAACAGCGCTACAGGGATGCCTAGCCCTGCTGTCGTTCTATACGAAACCGCGCTTGTCAAAAGAGCGCTTTGTTTATTCCGGCGGCCGGATAAAATGCCCGACAGCGGCATTTACCCCGGTGGATGGGACAGGATGAAAGAACCCGGGCCTAAAATAAAGGGCAATCTCATTCGCCCTGAAACAGAAACGACGGATTCTTGATGATATTGACATTGCCGGGCTTTTTGGATAATGAAAAAATAGCATTGGAGTTATTTTTCTACTTATAACCGCCGATGCCACCAAAACTAAGCGGGAAAGGAACCCCTATGATTATCGGGCTGGATGTCGGCGGCACCCACACGGATGTCGTCCTCGTCGGGGAGAACGGGCTTGAAAAACAGATCAAAGTCCCCACGGATACTTCTGCACTTTTCCACACGGTCCTCACCGGACTTGAGAAAATTACCGAAAATGTTCCTGCCGACGAAATCTCCCATACGGTGCTGAGTACGACCCTGACTACGAACGCGATTGTCCAGGGAAAGCTCTCGCCCGCCGGAATGATAGTCACCAGCGGCCCCGGCATTGATCCGGAGGCATTCCGGACAAGCGAACATTATTTCATCGTCCCGGGGGGCATCGACCACAGCGGCCGGGAGATCGAAAAGATCGATCCCGAAAAAGTCAAGGCGGCGGCAGCCCGCCTTGAAAAAGCCGGCATCCGGGATATAGGCGTGGTGGGAAAATTCTCCGCCAGAAATCCCGCACATGAACGCCAAATTGCCGAAGCCATCGGCCCTCGCTTCGAAAAGGTGTTCCTGGGCCACCAGATATCCGGCAACTTCGGATTCCCGCGCCGGATCAACACCACATTTCTGAATGCCTCGGTGTATCCGTTGCACTGCCAGTTCTTCGAGGCGGTTAAAAAATCATTAAAGCAGAAGGGTATCACCGTGCCGATCCACATTCTAAAGGCGGATGGCGGAACCATGGGCCTTGACACCTCTATCGATTTCCCCGGCCAATCGATCCTTTCGGGGCCTGCGGCAAGCGTCATGGGCTCCGTCGCCTTCGCCCCGGACTATACCGAAACCCTGGTTCTTGATATCGGCGGCACCTCAACGGATATGGCGGTTTTAATAAAAGGGGTGCCGCTGCTTGCCCCGCACGGAGTGGATATCAGCGGCTATAAAACTTTGATTCGGGCGCTAAATTCCCATTCCATCGGCATTGGCGGGGACAGCCGGGTTCGGGTGGAGAACGGCGAGTTAAAAATCGGGCCGGATCGCACCGGTCCGGCAATGGGCTACGGAGGCGCCGATCCCACACCGACGGATGCCCTTTTTGTTCTGGAGCGATCCGAGGGCGGCGACCGCAGACGCGCCGTTCAGGGGATTGAACCGATCGCCGGGCAGCTCGGGGTCTCCGTGGAAGAGGCGGCCTATGAAATTTTTGACAAAACCTGCCGTGAAATCCTTGCGGGCGCCCGGGAGATGATTGAAAACATCAACAGCAAGCCGGTCTACACCGTAAAGGAGGCGCTGGAGGGCTACCAGGTCAATCCAGACCACATCCTGGTCCTCGGGGGACCGGCCGCCTATTTTGCCGAACATTTTCAAAATATAAGCGGCTATACGGTGGATACGGTCCCCGAATGCCAAGTGGCCAATGCCATTGGCACCGCCCTATCGCGGACCACCTGTGAGATTACATTGTTTGCGGACACCCAAAAGGGGCTTGTCACGGCCCCGGAGGAATCTTTTTCGCAGACCGTGGATTTGCACTTTACGCGTCAGGATGCACACCAGATGGGGACCAACCTGTTAAAACAAAAAGCCGTAAGGCTCGGTGCCAAAACCGAGGACATCGAAACCGAACTGCTCGAGGATCTTGAATTCAATATCGTCCGCGGTTTCCGATTAATGGGGAAAAATATCCGGGTGAAACAGCAGATCAAGCCTGGCTTGATTCACGACTTCAAAAACATCTCCAAAAAAATCAAGGAGGCCTGCGCCAGATAGTGATAGAAGGGCAAACCGCCAAAAGGACAGAAATCGGAGTCAACCATGCTGAAAGCATTGAATAAAACCGGGCTGGTCTTTTTTCCCGCTTTTGACTGGGCCATCAGCGCCACCCATCCCGAACGGGAGGAACGGCTTTTATATACCCAGGACCAGGTCCTTGAAGAAGGGCTGTTTGATATTGAAGGCATACGGGAATTCAAATCCGATATCGTGGATATCAAGGATGTTCAACGGGTACATTTCTCCTACCCGGACGTCTGGCGGGTAATGACCGAGTCCCACTTCATCAGCGCCGGGGGGGCAAAAACCATAGCCAACGCGGTAATGGAGAAATCAGTGGATAACGGCTTTGCCCTGGTCCGGCCGCCCGGCCATCATGCCATGCGTGTGGTTCACGGGGGCCGTGGATTCTGCAACGTTAACAACGAAGCCATTATGATTGAGCATCTCCGGCACACCTACGGTATCGACCGGGTGGCCATTGTGGATACCGACTGCCATCATGGAGACGGCTCCCAGGACATTTACTGGCATGATCCGGATACCCTCTACATATCCCTGCACCAGGACGGGCGGACCATATATCCCGGCTCCGGCTTTACGTCTGAGGTCGGTGGCCCCAATGCCGCCGGGACCACCCTGAATATCCCGTTGCCCCCCTACACCGGAGAGAGCGGCTTTCTCTATGCGATAAATGAGGTGGTATTGCCGGTTCTCGACGAATTCAAACCCGAGCTGATCATCAATTCAGCCGGCCAGGACAACCACTTCAGTGACCCGTTGACCAATATGCTGTTTACCGCAAAGGGCTACGCGGACTTAACCCGGCTGTTAAAACCAGACATTGTCGTTTTGGAGGGCGGCTACTCGATTGAAGGGGCGCTGCCCTATGTCAATATCGGCATTATATTGGCGCTTGCCGGGATGGATTACAGCCATGTCATCGAGCCCGGCTACGATCCGGAAAAGCTGAAACAAAGCGAAAGCATCACCCAGACGGTTAAACAGACATGCGAAACCGTTAAAGCCAATTGGGCGCAGCGTGAGGCCATCGGCCGAAAAATGCGGGGCAATCAGAAATTCGCCGAACGCCGGCGCAATATTTTTTATGATACCGAGGGGATCTATGAAACCCAAAAGGAGACGCTGAAGTTGTGCCCGGACTGCAGCGGCACGGTAAAAATCGATTCCACTTCAGACCGGGGGGCGCATATACTTGCCATCCATATTCCGCGCAAAGCCTGCAGCGCCTGCCGGGATTTGGGCCGCCAATGGTTCGAATCGGCAAAACCGGCGGATTATGATATGATTTGCCTCCAGGACAGAATCGATGATACCTACCAGGTAAAGAACAAATGAGACCGCCGCACGGCTCCGAGAGATTCCAACCCGAGAATGGCTGAAGCGTTCCGGCAATGATATTTGAGCGGCAACAACGGCTGCATGAGACCCTCCCCGCCCGATCCCGGATATTAACTGCTATCCGCAGCTTCTTCATTGAAAACCGATTTATGGAAGTCGAAACTCCCATCTGCATTCCCGCACCGGTGCCGGAGCCCCATATCGATGCCCTCGAAACGGATTGCGGCTACCTTCAGACATCCCCGGAAATCTATATGAAACAGCTTTTGGCGGCCGGATTTGAAAAATTGTTTCAAATATGCAAATGTTTTCGCCGATTCGAACGCGGCAGTCGCCATCTGCCGGAATTTACGATGCTGGAGTGGTATGACGCCGGACAGCCGTATACAGCGCCTATGCATACCTGCGAAGCCATGGTGGAGAGGATCGTCAGCGAGCTGCAAATTCCTTTAAACCTGAGTTTTCATAAAAACGCTATCGATCTGAGCCCTCCCTGGCCCCGTTTAAGCGTTTCCGAGGCATTTGCCCGCTATGGATCAGCGGATATGGAAACAGCGGTTCGCAACAATACATTCGACGAAATCATGGGCCTTGAAATCGAACCCCACCTGGGGACTCGAAAACCGGTTTTTTTGTATGATTACCCGGCGGAGAAGTCGCCGCTGGCCGCTCCGAAATCTGAAAATCCGGAAATCGCCCAACGCTTTGAGCTCTATATCGCAGGCCTCGAAATCTGCAACGGTTGCGCCGAACAGACGGATCCGGATATTCAGAGCGCCCGGTTTGAAGAAGAGATCGACCGCCGCCGACGGACCGGGCTTCCGGTATATCCGCTTCCCGGACAGTTCCTGGAGGCGCTTTGCCTCATGCCGAATGCCGCCGGATGCGCCCTGGGTATCGACCGCCTGATCATGCTTTTCACCGACTCTTCGACCATTGACGAGGTGGTGGCGTTTACCCCGCAGCCGCTTTAGTCGGGGCATATTAAAATTGCTTGAAAATTATGGCATTTATATATAGATTGGCGGATATATATTGAATAAATCAAAGGCGCAACCGGGATATCTATCTTCAATGCCGGTAATACGGGTGGCCCACGGCATATGCGGCATCTAAATCTAAAACTGACGATAGGGATCGTCATCATTACTGTTTTGAGCGCTACGGCAGCGGCGGAGATATATACCTATGTCGATGAAAACGGGATACTTCATTTCAGCAATGCGCCGACCTCATCCCGATACGTGTACGCCGGGCCAGAAATCAAAAATCACCGCGCCTTTTATCGCTCCCCGAATGGTTTCGACAAGCACATCAGGGATGCCGCAGACATTTACGGCCTTGATTTTGCCCTTGTCAAGGCCGTGGTGCAGGTGGAGTCCAATTTCAACCCGAATGCCGTATCCCATGCCGGCGCGATCGGCCTTATGCAGATTATGCCGGAGAACCACTCGGCGTTTTGTCTCCATGACCCATATAACCCCCGGGCCAATATCATGGCCGGCACCCGTTATCTAAAGAAGCTCATGAAACGCTTTGATAATGATGTCAGGCTGTCGCTGGCGGCCTATAATGCCGGGCCGTCTGCGGTTGAGCGCTACAATGGGGTTCCCCCATACCCTGAAACCTGCAAGTACGTAAACCGGGTCATGGATTTTTATGGCCGGTATAAAAGATCAGAGCGCTAACTTATGGGGCTTGAAGAGAAACTCCAGGCGCTCGAGCGGATCTACGCATTGTATGCTCAATATACCAGTAAACTTCCCGTGGCCTGCCGAAAGTACTGCGCCCACTGCTGTACCTGCAACGTGACCATGACGAGCCTTGAGGCCATAAATATTTTTCAGTCCCTGTCCGAAAACGAGCGGAGCGTTCTCCGAGGCACCCTGACCCCGCAGCTTGGCAACAAACGATACCTCCCGGAGATCACCCTGAACCGCATGGCGTCCCTTTGCGCCAATGGAGAGGATCCGCCGGAGGAGGCAATCGATCCGAACTGGGGGCGCTGCCCCCTCCTCGAGCACATGGCCTGCCCCATCTATGGGGTCCGGCCGTTTGGCTGCAGGTGCCTTCTATCCACGCGGGACTGCGGTGAAACCGGCTATGCGGTAATCGACGACTATACCGTCACCGTTAATTATGTTTTTTCCCAATTTATTGAACACCTCGATCAAAACGGCGTAACCGGCAACCTCACCGATGTATTATTATCGATAGACACAGCGGAGGGGGCGAACACTCGGCTTGCGAACCCGACGGCACCCGGCTGCCATCTCATTGACAACCAACCCATCCCCATGCTGCTGATCCCCCCCGAGCACCAGAAAAAAATTATTCCGACGGTAAACGCGCTTCATTCCATTATTACCGCTTCCTGAGGCCATTGTTTTAAGGCCTTCCTGATCTGACGGCTTTTTCCGGGACGCTCTTGACTTCATCTGGAAAAATAATTTATTAACAACCCATTTGATGACAATTTAAGAAGGCACAGATGAAAACGAAACTCAAAGATATGATAAAAACCGCCGCAGAGGCGGCCTATAGAGCCGGCGCGCTCGAGTCGGACGATTTTGCGCCGGTTGCGATAGAAGAGCCCAAGGCCGGGGCCCACGGGGATCTGGCCACCAACTTTGCCATGTTAAATGCCGCCACCCAGAAAATGGCGCCCCGAAAAATCGCCGAAGTGGTGGTCAGCTATCTGGCGGATCCGGACGGCATTATCGAAAAAACCGAAATCGCCGGTCCCGGGTTTATCAACTTCTTCCTCAACCCCTCGGCCTGGCATCCGATACTCCATGAGATCCACGAACAAGACGGCAGGTACGGGGCCTGTGATATGGGTGATGGGCAAAATATCCAGGTGGAATTCGTAAGCGCCAATCCTACCGGCCCCCTGCACGTAGGCCATGGCCGGGGTGCGGTTGTGGGCGATTCGGTGGCCACAATTCTTTCATTCTGTGGCTATAGCGTCTTTCGGGAATACTATATCAATGATTCGGGTAAACAGATTCAGACATTGGGCCGCTCCGTTTATCTGAGATGCCTGCAGTCGGCAGGCCGGGACGTAACCTTTCCCGAAGACGGCTATCAGGGGGACTATATATGGGACATCGCCAAAACTTTAATGGATCAGGCAAAAGAATGGCTGCTTGGCGCCGGCGAGGACGAGGCCGTCGCCTACTGCGCCAAATATGCCAGCGAAAAGATTCTGGGCGGCATCCGGGAGGATTTGGCCCTGCTGGGCGTCGGGTTCGACCACTGGTTCAGCGAGCAGAGCCTCTATGATTCAGGCAAGGTAGATGCGGCCATCAAACAGTTCCAAACAAAAGGGCTGATCTATGACAGCGAGGCGGCCCTCTGGTTTAGGACCCAGGCTTTCGGGGATGAAAAAGACCGGGTCGTGGTGCGTCAAAACGGCCAGACCACCTATTTTGCATCGGATATCGCCTACCACCGGGATAAATTTGAACGGGGGTTTGACCAGATTATCGATGTCTGGGGGGCGGATCACCACGGCTATATTCCCCGGATATCGGCCGCCATTAAAGCCTCGGGCAAAAATGACGATCAATTCCATGTAATTCTGACCCAGTTGGTCAACCTGCTGCGGGGCGGGATTCCGGCGACCATGTCCACCCGGGCCGGAAAGTTCGTGACGCTTCGGGAAGTTATCGACGAGGTCGGCTGTGATGCGGTGCGGTTTATTTTTCTTACCCGGCACTATGAAAGCCAACTGGACTTTGACCTGGAAGTGGCCAAGCAAAAAACCAATGATAATCCGGTTTACTATGTTCAGTATGTCCATGCCCGGATTTCGAGTATTTTCAAAAAAGCAAGGACGGAAAAGGGCATCAAAGAGGTCTCCGGAGATGAAGCGTCGGTAGGCCGGCTCTCCGAGCCGGAGGAAATCGCGCTAATCAAGCATATGGCCCGCTACCCCGAAGTGATTCGATCGGCCGCGCAATGGATGGCGCCCCACCGGGTGGCATTCTATCTTATGGATCTTGCAGCGGCATTCCATGCGTATTATAATAAACATTGGGTTTTGACGTCTGATCCGAAATTGACGGATGGAAGACTCTATCTGATACTGGCGGTCCAGAAAATTATCCGAAACGGCCTTTCCCTGCTGGGGGTTTCAGCGCCGGATACCATGTAGGAAGGCAAATGGCGACAAAAAACGCCCGAAATCAATCGGCCAAAAAAAAATCCGCCCCCCGGCCGATTTTTATTATTAACCGCAGCAATTTACTTGGCTGGATCCTTGCCGCCGTTTTGGGGTGGGCGCTGATGTTTGTCCTGGGCATTTTGGTGGGGCGGGATCAGGCGCCGGTTCATTTTGATATCAAACGGCTTGACGAAAAACTGCCCAAGCTGAAACAAAGCGTGCTTACGGCCAAAGCGAAGCCGGTCGATGCCATCGAGAATTTGAAAAATGACGGCGTGCCCGGAGTTCAGGAAGGCGAGCCCCACACCGTGGCGCCCAAATACGACAAAAAACATATGACCGAAAACGCCGTCCCCCCTGAGGCCCTGAGGCCGAAGCCGGACGAGACCGAAGACGAGACGCATCCCGCCCGAGCGGAAGTCGAAGAGACGGCGTCAAATCGAACGGTTTCAGGATCACCGCAAGCTGAAACATCTAAAACGGAAACGCATACGGCGCCTGAGCCCACAACGGACAAAAAATCCTCGGTCGCGCAACGACGCGACCGCCCGGCGGCGGAAACCGTATCCACCGGACACCCCGGGGTTGATGGCTACGCCATTCAGATTGCCTCGATGCAGGACCCCGAAAGCGCGGCCTTGGTAAGGGACCGGTTCCTGGCCAAAGGCTATCCGGCCTACTGCCAAAAAGCCGATGTCAATGGCAAAACCTGGCATCGTGTACGGATCGGCCCTTATCCGAACAAAGACAAGGCGCGACAGGACCTAAAGAGCCTCACCGACGCCGGTGTCAGCGCCATGATTTTTCTGGCGGAAGGCGCCAGGCCATGATGCACTTTTAAGGCCCCTTTCGGCCCGGCAGGATAAAAGCCGCCCCGAAAAAAAACCGTCTTTGAGTCGGCAAAGCCATAGGAGTTGACAATGAAAATAGCCAGGGAAGAAGTTTTGCATGTGGCCCATCTGGCCCGGCTGAGCATCGATGACGACGCTGTGGAAACTTTCTCCGAACAGCTCGGCAGCATTCTCGAATATGTGGAGAGCTTGAGCCGCGTGGACACCTCCAATGTGCCGCCCACCGCCCACGCGGTGGAGATGGCCAACGCCTTTCGAAAAGATGAAGCCGCCCGCCACCTGGAACGGGAGGAGGCTGTCGCCAACGCCCCAAAAGCTGAAGAGGGGCATTTTATCGTGCCGAAAGTGATCGAATAGAGGAATCGATGCCAATGGAACTGCATACGCTGACCATCCATGAAGCCGCCCGAATGCTGGAGAAGAGGGAAATTTCGGCAATAGAGCTCACTGACGCCGTGCTTGAACGGATCCATACCCTGGATCCGTTGGTGGACGCCTATATCACAGTGACCGCGGATGCGGCAAGGCAACGCGCCAAGATGGCGGACCAAATGATCGCCAAGGGCGAGGGGGGACGGCTTTCCGGTATCCCGCTGTCTATCAAAGATCTTATCTGCACGAAGGGCGTTAAAACCACCTGCGCCTCTCGAATGCTTGAGGACTTCCATCCGCCCTATGACGCCACGGTAATGGACAAGTTAAACGCCGCCGGTGCGGTCATGGTGGGAAAAGTCAATATGGATGAATTCGCCATGGGATCGTCAACGGAGAACTCCGGAATCAAAGCCACCAAAAATCCATGGGATCTTTCCCGGGTGCCGGGCGGCTCCAGCGGCGGGTCTGCAGCCAGCGTGGCGGCGGATATGTGCATGGGATCTCTGGGTTCGGATACCGGCGGGTCGATCCGCCAGCCGGCTTCGCACTGCGGGGTTGTCGGGATTAAACCGACCTATGGTCGGGTATCCCGATTCGGGCTGGTGGCATTCGCCTCATCACTGGATCAGATCGGCCCGCTTGCCAAGGATGTTACCGATGCCGCCATCCTGCTAAATGCCATCGCCGGCTATGATTCAAGGGATTCCACGTCGATCAACCGGCCCATACCCGATTATACCTCGGGGTTAACCGGCGATATCAAGGGAATAAAAATCGGCATTCCCAAAGAATACCACGCCGCCAAAGGGGTTTCCGAATCGGTCACCGCCGCCATTGACCAGGCTATTTCCGTATTTAAAAACGCCGGCGCGGAATTCGTCGAGATAACGCTCCCCCACACCGACTATGCGGTGGCCGCCTACTACCTCATCGCCCCGGCTGAAGCAAGTTCCAACCTCGCGCGCTATGACGGCGTCAAATACGGCTTCCGGTCTCCGGAAGGCCAGGGACTTCTTGATATGTATAAAAATACGCGATCCCGGGGCTTCGGGGCGGAAGTTAAGCGACGGATTCTGCTGGGCACCTATGCCCTGTCAGCCGGATACTACGAGGCCTATTATAAAAAGGCCTCCCAGGTTCGCACCCTGATCAAACAGGACTTTAGAAATGCATTCGAGGCCTGCGACGTCATTCTGGCCCCGGTCGCCCCGAGTCCGGCATTTAAAATCGGGGAGCATATTGACGACCCCCTGCGCATGTATCTTTCAGACATCTTCACCCTTTCGGCCAACCTGGCGGGGATACCGGGGCTTTCCGTACCATGCGGCTTTTCAACAGAAGGACTCCCGATCGGCCTCCAGCTCATGGGCAACTATTTTGATGAAACCACCCTATTAAACGCCGCCTATTATTTTGAGCGGCAAACCGATTTTCACCGACAAAAGGCCGACCTGTCCAGGGCCTTGAACCAATGAAAGGAAGCATATGAGCATCCAACCCGAAGGCGAGGATCTGCGCAAAGCCATTAAATGGATATCTGAAATGCGCCAGGAGGTACCGGACAAATCGCTTACCCGGCTCGTCGAAGAAGCCGGCGCGAAATTCGACCTGCCGCCCAAGGATCAGGAGTTTCTCTATCGGTTCATCAGAAACAATGAAACTTGACCCTATAGGGAATCCCCGCATGTCCAAGATCAAAATCCTGCCAGAGATCCTTTCCAATAAAATCGCTGCCGGCGAGGTGGTGGAGCGGCCCGCCTCGGTTGTCAAAGAGCTTGTGGAAAACGCCGTTGACGCCGGGAGTTCACGGATCACCATAGAAATCGGCCAGGGCGGCCGCTCAATGATCCGTGTTTCGGACAACGGGTTGGGGATGGCCCATGATGATGCGCTTTTAGCCATCGAACGCTACGCCACCAGTAAAATATACAGCGATCCGGATCTGCATGCAATCGCCACGCTGGGGTTTCGGGGCGAAGCGCTGCCCAGCATTGCCGCCGTATCCAAATTTACCCTGACCACCAATGACGGGCAGTCCAATGCCGCCACCCGGATCTATGTGGAAGGGGGGAAAATCAGGCAGGTCGATGAAACAGGGGCGCCGCCGGGCACCATGATTTCAGCCGACCAGTTGTTTTTCAACACGCCGGCCCGGCGAAAATTTCTAAAAACCGTCAATACGGAAATGGGCCATATCGCTGATGTGGTCTCATCCCTTGCCCTTGCCCGCAAAGACATCCAGTTCCGCTTGTTTCACAACGACCGGATGGTCAAAAACTGGCCGGCGGTCAATGACCCGGTGGACCGGATGGTTGACGTGCTGGGACGCGAATTTCGCTCCGGATTATACCCGGTATCGCTGGCGGGGGCATACCTATCGATCAACGGGTGGATATCAGACCCCGCCATTACCCGCCGGACCTCGCAGAAAATCTATATCTACGTCAACGGCCGATTCATTCGAAACCGGGGCATTTATTACGCCATACTGGACGGGTACAAGGGGCGCCTGATGAAAGGGCGGTATCCGGTAGGCGTATTGTTTTTATCGCTTCCCCCGGCAGAGGTGGATGTCAACGTCCATCCCACCAAGCATGAAGTTCGATTTTCCAATCAGAGAGGGCTTTTCCAGGCGATTAGGACCGCTGTGGCGCAGGCCCTCCAGTCCCCGGGATGGCAACCCGCTCAGCCGACCCAGTCCCCCCGTATCGAAGAATCGGTAGTCTTCCCGGAGAAAAAATCATCGTCCTCTTCTCAATCCGAGGAGCCGGTGGCAAGCCCCCCATCTGAAGCCCCCGGGAAACCGAAAGCCCCACTCAAGCGCGGGTCAAGCATTATTAAAACCGAACCCGCCGGCCACGGGGATATGGAAACAAAGGGCCCCGGCGAAACTGAAAAACTATCGGATACGAGCAGGCCTGAGACGCCGCCGGGCGAACAGGCCAGGCTATGGCAACAGCCTGAGTTCTCGCGCCTCTCGGTCATCGGCCAGTTTCACAACACTTATATCCTCTGTGAGTCCGAATCCGTCCTCTATGTCATTGATCAGCATGCGGCCCACGAACGGATCGTCTATGAAAAACTGCTGCGACAGCGCCGGGAGGCATCGGTCCAACCCAGCCAGTCATTTCTCATCCCGGAAACCATCGAATTGAACTACCGGGAGAGCGCCGTTATCAACGAAATGATCCCGGATCTCGTCCACATGGGGATCGCTATTGAACCCTTCGGCGGCAACACTTTCATTGTCAAGTCGCTTCCCTCCATTCTTTCCGGAGAATCCGCCGGGCCGCTGATTACAGAGATTGCAGAGACCGTGGCCGATTCCGGATACGCCCCGGGGCTGGAGGAAACCATCGAACAGTGCCTCATTTTGATGGCCTGCCACGGGGCGATTCGGGCCAATCACTATTTGTCGGAAAAAGAAATCCAAGCCCTTTTAAAGCAGCTCGATCAATGCGAGAACCCCTATCACTGCCCCCACGGTCGCCCGACCCTCATCCAATGGCCGATTGAATCCCTGGAGAAACGATTTCGAAGGACCCTCTGACCCATGGCCCCATACCCCATCAGACACCATTGGCTCCTCTTGGGTCTTTTCGCCGCCGGCTTTATGCTCCTGCTGGCCGCCCGGCTTGATCTTATCCCTCTTGTTTCTGAGAAGCCGGTTGCCTCCGGCCCTGATTCCCCGTCGCCGATCAGCGAACAGGATACCTGGATGCAGATTGCGTTGAACAACCACAAAATCGGTTATGCCCATTCCGTATTATCCGGAACGGGAAACGGCTTTTCCCTTAAAGAAACCCTTTTTATAAAATTTAATATCCTGGGGGCCGCCCGAGAGCTCAAGATGTCGACAAACGCCGATTTGAAGCCGGATTTGAGTATCTCCCGATTCGATTTCCGCCTTTGTTCGGCACGGTTTGATTTCAAGGCAGCCGGAGCCGTTTTTCCCGGCCCGAAAATGCATCTCGATATAAACGTAGCCGGCAGCTGCCGGGAAATGACGCTCGATCTGGAAAAGCCCCCCTACCTCACCGCCGGGATCCTATACGCGACGGCCCGCAACAAGGGGCTCGCGACCGGACAACAGTTTTCCTATCCGATTTTTGATCCCTCAACCATGCAGATGCAGCCGATCAAAGTCAAAGTCAAGGGCATTAAGACCCTAAACGTGATGGGCAAAAAGCAGCGCACCCGAAAACTCCGTATTGATTTCAAAGGCGCCGAACTGACCGCCTGGATATCGCCAAACGGCGAAGTCGTCAAGGAAAAGGGGCTTCTCGGCATGACGTTGGAAAAGGTAAGCCGGAAGAAGGCCCTGGCCGGGCTGGATATCGCCCCAGGGCAGGATTTGACCGCGCTTGCGGCCGTGCCGGTGGGGCAAAAGCTGGAAAACCCCCGGCAAATATCCGAACTTGTGGTTCGTATCAAAGGCGTCAGCTTCGATGGCCTGGATTTGAACGGACAGCGACAGACGCTTTCCGGAAACCGCCTGCGGATTAAAGCGCAAAATCCGGCCCATGCTGACGGGCGGGCTGCGATCGGGGACACACAGCCCTTTGCCTCCGCCTTATCCGCAGGCCCCTTTATTCAATCGGGGCATCCGGACATAAAAAAACTGGCCGAAAAACTGACCGCCTTCGAAGGCACCCTGCTCGAGAAAACAAAAAAACTGGTTTCCTGGGTCTATGAAAATATCGAAAAGCGGCCGGTGATTTCGATTCCGGATGCGCACGCCACCTTAAAAAGCCGAATGGGCGATTGCAATGAGCATGCCATGCTGCTTGCCGCTCTGGCCCGGGCTGCAGGCATTCCGGCTGAAATTGAGGCCGGGCTGGTCTACCTGAACGGCCGATTCTATTACCATGCCTGGAATCGGATATATGTCGGCAAATGGATAACGGCGGATGCTGTATTCGGTCAGATACCGGCAGACGCCACCCACATCCGGTTGGTGAGCGGGGCGCCGGAAAGACAGCTGGACCTCATGCCGGTTATCGGCCGGATCCAATTATCAATACTTCGTTGGGAATAGGACTTGATCCTATGATTGAACTAAATGGCCTCACCAAACGCTACGGGCGGACCCTGGCGGTTGATAGGCTCCACCTGTCCATACCAGAAGGGATGATCTTCGGGTTCATCGGGCCAAACGGCGCCGGCAAAACCACGACCATCAAAATGATGGGCGGCCTGATTGCCCCGGACAGCGGGCGGGTTGAGATCAACGGCATCGATATGGGGCGATTTCCGGAGCAAGCCAAGCAGTGTATCGGATTTATCCCCGACCGCCCGTACCTGTATGAAAAGCTGACCGGCATGGAGTTTCTGAAATTTACCGCCGATCTCTATGGAGTCGATCCGGGGGCATTCCCCGATGCCGCCCACGCGATGCTGGAACGATTTTCCCTGTTGGGCTGGAAAAATGAGCTGATCGAAGCCTATTCCCACGGCATGAAACAGCGGCTGATCATGGCGGCCGCCATCCTGCATGATCCCAAAGTGGTTATTGTGGATGAGCCAATGGTGGGGCTTGATCCGGCAGGCATCCGAATGGTCAAAAAACTTTTCCAGGAACTCGCCGCAAACGGCACCAGCTTTTTCATCTCCACCCACACCCTGAGCATGGCACAGGATCTATGCGACCAGAACGGCATTATACACAACGGCCGCCTGATTGCCACGGGCACCCTGGATGATCTGAAGATCCAGGCCAATGCCACTGAAGACGATCTGGAAACCGTATTCCTGAAAATTACGCGGGAAGAACAGGTGGGCCGTCCCTATCCACAGACAGCCGGGGATTAACCGTTATGAGTGCGATCCGGACGCTGCTGGCCCCCCGTCTTTTATCCGCCCGAAACAAAAAGGATATCAGTGTAGTTCGCGTATTCGTATTCGGTGCCATCGGCCTTGCCTTCTGGGGGGGGCTTTTCGCCGTCTCTTACCGCCTGCTGATATACTTCCGGGGTATCGAAGAACTGGGCGATATCCTGGCCTGGAAGCTCCTTTCCATGGTGCTGATTATTTGTTTCGCCCTGCTGATTTTCAGCAGCCTGCTAACCGCCCTTTCCAAGCTGTATCTCAGCAAAGACCTGCTTCTGGTCCATTCTATGCCGGTCGCCGGCCGCAAGATATTTACGGCCCGCTGGCTTGAAACCGCCCTGGACAGCTCCTGGATGATCATTATCTACACGCTGCCGGTTTTGATTGCCTACGGAATGGTTTATTCCGCCGGCGCTGCCGAGCTTTTCTATGCGCTTTTCGTAATGGGTGCGACAATTATCCTGCTCTCCCTTTTGGCCTCCCTGTTAAGCGCCATCGCCGTTATGGTAACGGTTATTCTCGTTCCGCCGGGCCGGATCAAGACCATCTTTGTATTTCTCG
>JAGXLR010000043.1 GCA_018334555.1 Desulfobacterales bacterium | reverse complement strand
TGCGTTGCGCTGCATTTCTCGGAATTTCACGTACTCCTATGTACGCTGCATTCCTCGAAATTTGCGTCGCCTTGATCTTGAACTTTTTTCTTTGCCATCTAAAATAGACTTTTTACGAGATCGTCAATTTTTTAAAGATTTAATTTTGACAATCCCGTAAAAAGTCCAAGCCCCGTTTAAGATCCGGGGGCGCACAAAATCCCGAGGAATGCAGAGTATTTAGCTGTATGTGAAATTCCGAGGGACGGAAGCGCCACACAGATATTGGACTTCTTCTAAGTAAAATAAAAATATATATTAATATTCCAGAAGCTTAGCTCTCTGTCATTGCGAGGAGCGAAGGCGACGAGGAATCTTGATTGGTTCAAGATTTCTCGCTGCCGCTCGAAATGACAATGCGGATGTTTTTTAGGGTTACTTTCTGCAAAAATACCGCCGCGGCAGAATAAGCTGCTTTTTACGAAGCCATCAATTTTTATTTTGTTTTTAGGATATTGAATCATTTTTTAAATCAAAAAATTTGAAACCCTCCGGGATTTCCAATTTCACCGCATCTACTGCGGCAAACCTGAAAATCGCTCAATTTAGGTTATATTGAGATAAAAAAAGCTAAACGTCAAGCCTGGTTGAAAAAATCCGGTGGACGCGTTCAGCGGCTTCTTCCACGGAGCGGCTAAGCGCAGGCAAAGTCTCCGGCATGCCGGCCAAAGCGTGTTTTAGATGCCTTACGGCGACCGGGATGAACCGGTTAAAAAAGGGCTTTTGTTTGACGCGGGTAAGAAAGCCGAATGCCCCCAGGGTTTGGAGAATCCGGCACAGCCGGCAGGCGGCGTAGCCGTTTAAGAAAGACTGCCCCTCGATTTCCCGATAATTTTTCAACTCTTGAACGGCAAAACCGAGAAGCCGATCCTGGAGGGCATCAGAGAGGGCCGCATAGGGATCGGAGAGCAGGGCGGCCAGGTCGTATTGGACCGGTCCGATCCGTCCCCCCTGGAAATCGATGAAATAGATCCTGTTTTCTTTGACCATAATATTTCTTGACTGCAGGTCGCGGTGCATGAATCCGAATACGCCGTTTTCAAGGGCGAGATCGGCCAGCCGGGAGAACTCGTCGGAAAAATCGGTGTAGGTATGATCCAGCCCGAGGTATCCGTTCAAGAATGCATCCACGAAATACCGGCACTCCTTGTCAAGGATCAGGTCCCTATCATAGGCCGGCCCCTGGTAGGCAACCGCTGGGTCAAATCCCTCGGCACCCGATATAGACATCCGGATTAACTGTTTAATAACATCCTGATAGGTCGCGGCGGCTTGGTCTTCCGGTTTTTCACCCGCCATCCGGTGATATAACAGGCAATCCCCCAGATCCTCCAAAAATACAAGACCGCTGAAGCGGTCGTGGAAGAAAATTTGCGGGACTGGAATGCCTTTTTTGAAGAGATGCCGGCCGATAGCGACAAACGAATCGATTTCCGCAAGGCTCTGCTGGGCTTGTATGCCGTGATCGGCCAGTATAAGCGAATCCTTCTCGGTGGTTATGCGGTACCATTTTCTGTCCGAGCCGTCGCCTTTGAGTTGTTCCCGGCGGATCTCGGATATATCCGGTCGATAACCAAAAGCGTTCAAAAAAACCTCCGGCGCCGACTGCTCGAATACGACTGACTGGTATCGCTGCGGCGTGCCGATATCTTGCCAGTAGAACGCATCCGGCACATAAGCCTTAACAGGCTCGCCTTGGTCCAGCATGGATTGGTAAACGTGAATACTGCTTACCGTCTGATCTTGGGGAATAAATTCCAGAACGCGCCTGTCCAGCACCTGAATACCGGTAAATGTGAGAAGAGGCAGGCCCTGGCCGCTTTTCTGGGGCGAAAATGAGCGGATAAAATGGGAAGCGTCTACGGCAACTGAATTAAAAACCGCGTCGTCATGCATGACCAGGGTAACAGGATACTGATGTCCGCAATGGTAGTCATAAACCCTTCTCAGGTCGAGATCTGTGACGATATCACTGTTGATGACAAAAAAGGGCGCCCGATCCAGAAAGTCGGCCACGTTCCGGATTGCCCCCCCGGTCCCCCGTATGGCGGGCTCATATCGGGTAACCACGGGAATTGGGTAGGATTGGGCTTGAACAAATGATGCGATCTTTTCATGCAGGTGGTGCGTATTGATGATGATGCCGGTGCATCCGGCGGCGGTCAGCCGGGTAACTATCCGGTTGAGATTGGCCTCTTTGTCTATCGGAAACAAGGGCTTGGGCAGCGTTTCGGTAAAGGGACGGAGTCGGTTGCCGTAACCGGCGGCAAGGATTAAGGCTCTCATTATGTATGCCAACCTAAATCGCGCGTTTCAATTCTTTGCTGCATTCCTCGGGGGTTGCGCGCCTTGATCTTGAACTCTTTTCTTTGCCATCCCAAAATCGACTTCTTCTAAGTAACTTGAAAATATATATTAATATTCCAGAAGCTTAACTCTCTGTCATTCCGAGGAGCGAAAGTGACGAGGCATCTTGATTGTTAAAGATTTCTCGCTGCCGCTCGAAATGACAAAGCGGATGTTCTTTAGCGTTACTTTCTGCAAAAATACCGCCGCAGCGGAATAAACCGCTCTTTACGGGATTGTCGAATTTAAAAATTGCTCAATTTAGGGCTAAGAAAGCAGGGGCATTTTATCCTGCAGGTACTTGCGATAGGTTTGAAGTTTTTCAATATAGAATTCGAATGCCTCCGGATCCGTTTCCGGATGCGTCAATCCTTTATCGCTAAAGCGCGTGACCGCATTCTGGTAGTTGATTTTGGTCAACGCCTCCTTTCGGGTAATCTCGTTACGTTTATACATCCGGTTGCCGAGCCCCTGAATCTTTTTGATATAGTCCTTGACCTCAAAAACGGGTTGTTTGGTATAGCGCATCATATAATTGAGGACAACCCAGTAGGAGTCAAAAAACGGGCACAGGAAGGCCGCAAACATATAGAGCTTTCGGTAACCGGCCGAGGTTATATTATAGGTTTCCGGCAATGTGGGATGCGGCATTAGAATGGCATCATCAATAAATGATTTCAATGTCTTCCTGACGATATGGGAAACCGGCAGCTCGTTTTCAAAGATGAACTCATTGGCGAACAGATCCTGGAGGAACTCGTAGCCTTCATGCAGCTCTGAGGCTGAAAACTGGAAGGCATCGGTATAGAGAATGGACATGGCCGTAAATGCCCCGGGAACGAAGCAGATGACGCAGTTGTTTTTGTAATATTCAAAGCCGGGCCGGCGATTGTCGCTTATTTTAAAAAGGGGATTGGATTCGCTGGCAGTGGATAGTTCGGTGGTGCTCTTTTCCAGCATTTTGTTCTGGACAAAGGTCTCAAGCACATGCGTAAACGCGCTGTTTCGGTCAATGATCAGGGTATCCGAAAGGTTGGCCCCCTGGTTTAACAAATAATCCATATAGGTCTCAACGAGATGGAACAGCTGGTTATAGTAAAACCGTTTCTGGCCGCAATTTAAAATAGCACTTGCCAGGACCGAATGCGGTGTGACTACGGTGACCTGGTTGATCGCGGCAATTAGCCGTCTGCCCAGGTGAAGGGAGGTATTTTTTGGATCGATGATTGGTTGGGTCAATTCCGGATCGTATTGTTTCAAATAGTGTCTTAAAGAGATGGGCGCATTAAAATTCAAATAGATTTTGCCGTATTTTCTTTTTAAAAATTTTCTCGCCTTGACTACGTTCTTCAGGTTCTCCGGGGCCTTTTTCCCGCCTTCCAATTCATGGATATAGGCCTTTTCTTCCAGAACCCGGTCATAGCCGATGTAGATCGGCACAAAAATCATGTCGCTCCAGCGGATGTTCTGGTATGCCTCCAGGATAAACGAGAGCAGCCCGATTTTAGGGGTCAGTAGTTTACCGGTACGGCTTCTTCCGCCCTCCGGAAAGAATTCGACGTAAAACCCCTCATCAATAATTTTCTGTATATAGGCGGCGAATACCTTGGGATAGAGCTTCTCCCCTTTAAACGTGCGCCGGAGGAAAAATGCGCCGCCGCCGCGAAATATCGGGCCCAACGGCCAGAAAGAGAGGTTTTTGCCGGCGGCGATCAACGGGCAGGGCATGTTGTTGTTAAAAAAAACATAGGATAGAATCAGGTAATCCAGATGGCTTTTATGGCATGGGACCAGAACCAGCGGGGCATTTCTGGAAATCCGTTTCACCCGGTCGAGTCCGCTGTAGTCAATTACCATGCCCTCGAAAATGTTGCGGAACATCCACCGCAAAACCACGTCAAATATCCGGATCATTTTCAGGTTATAGTTGGAGGCAATCTCATTGAGATACGCGGCTGCCTGTTTATGCGCCTGGTGAATCGAAACGTTGGTTTCCCGGGCATAGTCCGCGATAAACTTCTGTACATCCTGTCGGGTCAGAAGCTCTTCAATGATTTCCAGGCGGGATTTCAACATCGGACCGGTAATGCTCTGGCGATGGCGGTTGAGCTGGTCCAGCAGATGTCTGCGCAGGGCGACGGCCTGGTTTTTTGAGGACAGTTTGGCGATCTCCGGCCGTGCCAGAAACTGTCTCAGGCAAAGGGGCTCGGAACTTTCAATGAATATGGATTTCGGATTTTTTATCAATGCGAGCAGCCGTCTGATACGGCCTGGATTCTCATTGGTGCCGAAAAGCATATCGATAAACGTCAGCCGGGTTTTTTCCGGGGCTTTACCAAACAACATCAACTGGGGATAAAAGTATATGGGCCGGTCGATGCGTTTTTGTATTTCAATCAGATAATGGAGGGGGTCGGGCTTGGATTGGACGAACCGGCGGTAAAAACCCTTCTCTTCAACCAGGGAGACCAGCGCCGCATTGCCGGCCATTAGTTTGTCACGGATATAGCCGCTTTTATAGGGATCGGGCAACGCCAAGTGCTTTATAAAATAGTTGAAATGGGAAAGAATGATTTTGAAAAGCCGCATCAAGGGCTGCCAGATAATAAGGCGGTAGTCCAGTCCGATGCCGGGATATACCAAGCCCTCATGCCGAAACCGCATATAAAAGAAAAAATATTCAAAGTAGCTTTTGTACTTGTTTACATAGATAATGATGCGGTCTTTTTCGGACTGATGCGGTAAGTCGGTTTGCTGGGGATCCATTTGGATCCCGGTGAACAGCAGCTTTAATATCAAGCGGGAGATAATGCCTGTCTGCGGCGGCAAAAAGCAGGTAAAAGGGTGATAGGTGCCGGAAACCTTCTTGTTCCACCATGCGCGCATATTATTTTGAATTTTTTTAAGGCCCATTTCCCTCGTCGCTCTGTTCTCCCACGTCACCTTGTTATAAGGAATAGTCGGTTTTAACAGTTTGTCGGGCTGTTTTCAAGCGCATTGTAAAACTCTCTGCCTCGGGTAGGCATGTCCTGGATACATACCGGCCCTTAAATTTTACCTTGCTTTACCCATGAGCTTATGGTAGGTGTCAATTTTAATTATCAAACCATGTCAATACATTCTACAGGATTGGGAACATAAATTATTAAAGGAGGATGCAGCTTTATGAAAACGTTAATTGGTGGCGCAATAGCAGCCGTAATCGGTGTGATCGGATTGGCAATTTGGTTTAATGCGTTTTTGCAGCTTCTGGCCGGCGCTGTGCCGGTTATGTTGTTGCTGGGCGGCTGTCTGGCGCTGTATCTTGGCTTTGATGAACTGAAGGATACATGGCAGAAAGAGGGCGAGGTCTCATCCATGGATACGGAACCGGAAAGTGAGCTGGAAAAATACAAAAAAGAAAACGAAGAGCTCAAAAAAGAAATTGAATCTTTGAAATCTAAATAATAGGCAACATCCATTCCGTTAAAAAGCACCCCGTAGGGTATTCCTGCGGGGTTTTTTTTGTCGTTTTTTAGAAAAACGGGGCCTCGCTCAGGGGGTATTGTTTTTAATGGCGTCTGTTGCCAGTCGATCGGCTTTTACGTTTCCTTCATTGCCGGCGTGCCCCTTTACCTTTATTAGTTTTAAATCCGGGAATTGCCGGTAAAGCATCCGGATTTCATTGACCAGCGCCTTGTTCTTATTGGCCTTCCACCCCTTTGAAAGCAACCCATGGACATAACTGCTGTCTGTATAAAGCCGGACGGGGAAATCTTTGCGTTTAATCGACTCAAGGGCGGTCTTTACGGCCAGAAGTTCGGCTATATTATTGGTGGCTTCGCCGATGTATCTGGAAATTTCGCGCTCATGCGGACCGTATTGTAGCAGGACCCCGATACCGGATGGTCCGGGGTTGCCCGAGGATGCGCCGTCCGTATAAACATGGATGGTTCGGGCATCCGATTTCGCCTCCCGGGGTGCCGGTGGGGGCTCCAAACCGGGTTCTGCGGAATCCGTTTTCTGGGAAACCCCGTGCTTGGCGGTTTTTTTCTCCTCGTTCCCATCGCCATCCAGGGCTTCAATCTTATCCCTGCGCACCCAATATTTGTAGGCCTGATCCAGCTGATATTTAATCAGCACCTTATTCTTATGGGTTACCGGCCGTCCCTGCGAATCCGTTGCCATCCATACCTTGTTACCCCTGAAGCGTTTACGTACCCATTCCGATATCTGCGCATCCAAGTCGGTCGGTGTTTCGTTTTTATTATTGCTCATAAAGGCGATAGGGTTCTGTTTCTTTTTGAAAAGCGTTTACCTCAGCCAGCCAGTCGGCTTCAATGGCCTCGACCGGCTCCAGGCGTTCAAGCCGTTCTCTGATTTTATCATTGCCGGTGATCAGATCAATCGGGAGCCTCTCCCACTCATATTCGTAGGGCGGCCCGCGCCATTGGAAATCTTCCGGAGAATCATACATGATCGCCTGCACCAGTTTCAATGACGTTCTATAGGCATTATAGGCCGCCGGGCGGGTGATATGAACGTGAAACCCATAGCAGGTCTTATTCTTCCATTTGTGAAACATGGGCTCAAAAGAGACGGGCCTGAGTATCCCCCCGGGAAACTCCCTGCCGCCCATAAGGGATAAAATTTTACGGGGATCGATAAACGGGGCGCCGAAAACTTCAAACGGGGTTGTGGTGCCCCGGCCTTCCGAAATATTGGTGCCCTCGAGGATTACCTGGCCCGGATAGACCATGGCTGACTGAAAGGTCGGTAAATTGGGCGACGGCGGAACCCATGGCAGGGCGGTATCTGAAAAATACATGCGCCGCCGCCAGCCTTTCATGGGGGTGACTTCGAGCTGGCAGCCGATATCATACAACTCATTGATATAGTTGGCATATTCCCCCAAGGTCAGCCCGTGGCGCATGGGGATCGGATATCGGCCGACGAATGAGGTGAATTCTTCTGACAGGCGGTTGCCTTCCACCTGGATACCGTTTACCGGGTTGGGCCGGTCAAGCACTAGCACCGGTATGCCAACCTTTTTTGCGGTTTCAAGGCAGTATGACACGGTCGTCGCAAAGGTATATACCCGGGTGCCGACATCCTGCAAATCGATAATCAGGACATCAATCCGGTTAAACATTTCAGGCGTGGGGACACGGGTTTTGCCATACAGGCTGTATACCGGAAGCCCTGTCTCCGGATCCAACCGATCCCCGGATTCCACCATGTTATCCTGTTTTTCCGAATAAAACCCATGCTGGGGGGAAAAAAGGGCGGTTAGCCGGCCGGGAAACCGTTGGGAGATTAAATCTTTTGCATGCCGGTAGAAACGGTCCACCGATGCCGGGTTGCATAAAAGGCCGAGCCGTCGTCCGGCAAGCCAGGCCGGCGGATCGGCAATCATTTGCTCCAATCCCGGTTTAATTTGCGGCATGATACGGCCTCCGTAAGCAAGGGTGTTTAGCGCTTTCAATATCTTTTTGGGGGCTGCGGGTGAACCGGAAGCCTGTCGGCTCCCTGTGGGGCGGGCAATGTCGTCACACGATTGTCACCGGAAAATCAAATAACCGTAAAAATCAAAGGAAATTTAAAAAAATGGAAGATTTTAACAAAAATGTATCCTGCCCGGTTTTACCTGTGAAAACGGTTTGCCCCCATTTTGCTGGGGAAACCCCCATTGTTGAAATTTCGCTGCACATTAAAGTAGTTGTACTATCCTGTATAAAATTTAAGCTAAATAATCAGAAAGATATATATTGTTGAAAGTTACTTCTCGAATGCGTCAATTTAGCACCTGATCTCATTTGACCCGCATGTCGAGATGATTTATATAGGGGGCTAATTGATTGTTGCTGGTCGCTTAGATTTTTACATATCAATTCATACAGAGAAAATCCGAATTTCCTTATTAATATAAGGTCGAACCTGCCACACAGAATGTATTTTGCGTGCTGATCATCTTGTATCTTTTTAGCTGAAGGTCCTTTTAACAACAAGTTTTTTTTGATCTCTTATCTCTCGATGAGGACGTGTGCTTATGGAAGGTGTTTGGGAGAAGGTAAAGGCGTCGATGAAGGCATCTACCCCCGCTCATGTTTATAAAATGTGGATTGAGCCGGTAGAGTTTTTAAAGGCCAGTGACGAGGGGATTGTGCTGGAATGTCCGAATATCCTGTTTAAACGGCGCTTATGGGAGAATTTTGGCGCAACGATCAAAAGCGAACTGAACCGGCTGGTCGGCCGGCAAATAAAGCTTTTGCTGGAGGTCTCTGAGGAAAATGGCAACGGCAACGGCAATGGCAAGGTAAAGAAGTATAAGCGAAAACCGTCTCTATCAGTCGATTCCCAGAGAGACCTGCCCCGGATCGGCTGCCAGCCAAAATACGGCAGGCTTTTACGCAAAGATTTTACGTTTGACCGCTTTGTTGTCGGCGAAAATTCCACGTTTGCCTATAATGCAGCGGTTGCCCTGGCTTCCCAGGAAAACAAGTTCCCCCCGCTTTTTTTATTGTCGCAGCCGGGGATGGGTAAGAGCCATTTATCCCAGGCGGTCGGCCATAAAATCCTTTCGGCCTTTCCAAACGAACGGGTGATGTATATCACGGCCGAGGATTTTACCACCGATATGGTCAATTCCTTAAGAAGCAACGCCATCACGGAATTTAAACAAAAATACCGGAATAACTGTGACGTGTTGCTGTTGGATGACATTCATTTCTTATCCGGCCGCACCCGGACGCAGGATGAGCTTGCCCTGTCCCTTGATTACCTGTATGATTCGGGGAAAAAAATCATTTTTTCCAGTACCATGCTCTTAAAGGATATTCCGAAGCTAAATGAGCACCTGCGTTCCCGGTTGTCCCACAGCGTCATTTCAGAAATTCAGGTGCCTGATTTCTCGACCCGTATGAAAATTCTCAAGCATAAGTCCAGCCATTGCAGCTGCGCATTTCCCAACGAGGTGCTCGAGTATATGGCCAGTGAACTCACCGAAAACGTCCGACTCCTTGAAAGCGGTTTGCTCGGGGTGGCTACGAAATCCCGTCTGATGAACATGGAGGTGGATCTGCCGCTCGCCAAAAGTGTTGTCAAAAACATCGCCATATCGAGAAAAGCCATAACCCTTGGGTCGATAAAGAAAGTCGTCTGTAAGGAGTTCGGGATTTCGGAAAAAGAAATCGAATCCAATTCCCGGAAAAAAGGAATTGTCCGGCCCCGGCAGATTGCCATGTTTCTGGCCCGTCGCCACACCAAACAGTCCATACAGGCAATCGGGCGGAATTTTAATCGCTATCATGCCACTGTTATCCATTCAATCAATAACATCGAGAAAGAGATCAAGGTCAAAGGCGATGTCCACAAGCAGGTGCAACGGATCGACAAGCAGCTTACGGACGGACAGTTCTGAACCGGCGGGCCTTGGTGTTTCCAAAATTTTGAGCCATCTATCCATATGGAACGAAAACCGATAACCGCCCCCGTGTTTAAGCAGATCCAGCGTATCGTCGGAAAAGCCAACTGCAGCCGGGAAAAGGAGGACCGCCTGTGCTACGCCTTTGATGCGACCAGGCAGGAGGCTTTGCCGGATGCGGTGGCCTTTCCGGAGAACAGCAGCCAGATTTCGCAGATCTTAATGCTGGCCAATGCCCATAACTTTGCAGTGATCCCAAGGGGGGCCGGCACCGGCATGTCCGGCGGTTCCGTACCGGTAGCCGGCGGCCTGGTTGTTGTCATGACCCGTTTTAACCGGATTATAGGGATAGATACGGACAACCTAATAGTTCATGTCGAACCCGGCGTCGTAACCGGCGCTTTTCAAAAAGCGGTGCGCGAGAAGGGGCTATTTTATCCCCCGGATCCCGCGAGTTCGGAATTTTCCACGTTGGGAGGCAACGTCGCCGAATGCGCCGGCGGCCCCAAGGCGGTTAAATATGGGGTGACCCGCGACTATGTCTTGGGCCTGGAGGTGGTGCTGCCCACCGGAGAAATTATCCATACCGGTGTTAAGACGGCAAAGGGCGTGGTCGGATATGATCTTACCCGTCTTCTGACCGGTTCGGAAGGGACGCTGGGGGTTATTACGAATTTGACGCTTCGCCTGCTGCCGCTGCCGGAGACGGTAAAGACACTGACCGCGCTCTATGACCGAATGGAAACTGCGGCTGAGACGGTCTCGGAAATTATTCGCCGGGGCATTATTCCCCGCACCATTGAATTTATGGATAACGCCTCGATTCGTTGCGTGGAAAACTATTTGAATATGGGGCTTCCGGAGGATGTGGCGGCCATGTTGATCATTGAAGTCGATGGGTCGGCGGAAGCCGTTCGGGAGGCGGCCGAAGCGATCCATTCGCTTTGTATGGAAATGGGGGCTCGCCGGGTAGACAGCGCTTGCAGCCCGGAAGCCGCCGCCCAGCTATGGCAAGCCAGAAAGTCCATATCCCCGGCGCTATACACACTGGGTCCGGATAAGATCAATGAGGATATCGTGGTGCCTCGCAGCCGCATTCCGGATATGGTGAGGAAAATCAAGTCCCTCAGCCAAAGTACCGGCCTGACCATGGTGGGGTTCGGCCACGCCGGGGACGGCAACATTCACTTCAATATCATGCTGGATAAAAAGGATGCGGCAGCGCTGGAGAAAGCCAACTCAGCAGTCGAAGAGATTTTTGATTACACGCTGGAACTGGGGGGGACGCTTTCCGGCGAGCACGGCATTGGCATCTCAAAGGCCCAATACATGGGCAAAGAGATTGCTGCCCCTCAACTGGCGCTTATGAAACGCATCAAGAAGGCATTTGACCCGGCCGGTATACTCAATCCCGGCAAAATGAAGCTATCCTGATGCTGATACAAGCTTTGTATAAAGCTTCTAAGTTTTACAAGATTGACGTTCTCGTAAAAAGCGATTTATTCCGCGGCGGCGGTATTTTTGCAGAAAGTAACTCTAAAAAACATCCGCATTGTCATTTCGAGCGGCAGCGAGAAATCTTTAACCAATCAAGATTCCTCGTCGCTTTCGCTTCTCGGAATGACAGAGAGGTAAGCTTCTGGAGTATTAATATATATTTTCAAGTTACTTAGAAGTCGATTTTGGGATGGCAAAGTAAAAAGTTCAAGACCAAGGCGCGCAAATTCCAAGGAATGCAGCGTACTTAGCTGTACGTGAAATTCCGAGGAATGCAGCGCAACACAGATATTGGACTTTTTACGAAGCCATCAAGACTGTCAAAAATTTTCTATTGTATTTTTGACGGCATCTCCTGAACCGCCATCCAATCCTCAATCTGCTCCATTCGCGTCTGTTCACTTCGTTCTATGGCGCATCTCAAGCGCACGGCGCAATGGTTCCGGCAAATCGTATTGTCAAAATCGAATTGGCCGAAACATTCCACAAAATTATCCGCTGCTGTATCCGTTTTATAAAATTTTTCCATCATATTGTATTTCTCAACTGTTCAATAGTACACTGACGGCTTCGTGAATATGGGCGTTGGTTGCCAGAATCTGTTTTTTATCCGGGCTAAAGGGGTTTCCCGAAAAATCGGTAACCCGGCCGCCGGCCGCCTCGGCGATTAATGCGCCGGCGGCGGTATCCCATGGCTGAAGGCCTTCCTCCCAGAACGCCTCAAAACGGCCGCAGGCCACATAGCAAAGATCCAATGCCGCCGCTCCCAGCCGCCGGATACCGCGGGCGGCAAGCAAACACTTTTGAAACCGTTGCATGGCCGTATGGAGAATCGCCTGGAAATCATACGGAAAGCCCGTGACCAGAAGACTCTCAGAAATATCGGTTTGTTCGGAAACTGAAATCGGCTGATTGTTCAGAGCCGCTCCCTGGCCTTCAACGGCGGTAAAAAGCTCGCCGTTGATCGGATTTAAGACAATGCCCACCCGCGTCCTGCCCGCCACGGCAAATGCGATGGAGATACAAAATATGGGTATCCGGTGGGCAAAATTGGTGGTTCCATCCAGGGGGTCGATAATCCATTGGCAATCGTTGGATCCCCCCTGGTGATAGCCGTCTTCTTCTGCCAGTATATGGTGATCCGGAAATTTGGCGCGGATGGCCCCGACAATTTCTTTTTGCGAGGCCACATCCGCATCCGTGACCAGATCGGTGGGCCCTTTTTTGTGAATATTATTTAAACTGCCGAAATAATCGTTGAGTATTTTGGCGCTTTTATAGGCGGCGCCGATTCCCACGTGTTTAATTTCATTAAAATCCATATATAAAATAAATTACCGAACCCTTTCCGATTCGTCAATATGATAATCTTTTCACGGCAATTGTCAACAACACCCGTTGAACCGGTTTAAATCACACTATAGACCGGTTCGGGTTCGGAAGCAACCCGGCCGGCCATCTTTTCAATAAGCGGCAGAAGGGATTCCGGCTCCTTGGCGGAAATGGCTATTCCCTCATTCTGGTTGGAAAGATACTCGGCGGTTTCCTTGTCTATAAGATCCATCTTGTTAAATACCCGGATCCGTGGGATCCTCTCAAGCCCAAGCTCGGAGAGGATTTTACCCACGGAATCGATTTGGGACGGGTAATCCGGATTGCTGGCGTCAATGATATGGAGCAGCAAATCCGCTTTTTCAAGCTCTTCCAATGTGGCCCGGAATGCCACCTTCAGCTCTTTAGGCAGATCCTTGATGAATCCGACGGTATCCGTGATAATCACCTCTTTTTCCTGGGGAAACTTGAGCCGCCGGCTCGAAGGGTCAAGGGTCGCAAACAGGCGGCTTTCGGCCAGCACCCGGCTTTTGGTCAGTGTATTTAAAAGGGTGGATTTTCCCGCGTTGGTGTAGCCGATGATCGAAATCACCGGCAGGCCTTTTTTTTCCCGTTTGGCCTTTTGCTGTTGGCGGTGCTTGATGACATTGGACAGCTCTTTTTCAATCCGGTTGATTTTGTCGCGGACCCGCCGACGATTGATTTCGAGCTTGGTCTCTCCCGGCCCGCGCCCGCCGATACCGCCGGTCAGACGGGACATGGCCGTATTTTTGGTAATCAGGCGGGGCAGCAGATATTTTAGCTGGGCAAGCTCCACCTGGAGTTTACCTTCCCGGCTCTGGGCCCGCTGGGCGAAAATATCCAGGATCAACTGGGTCCGGTCAATCACCTTGAATTCGATTTTATCCGTTATAGAGCGAATCTGCGAGGGGTTCAGTTCCTGGTCGAAGACAATCAGGGTAGCGCCCTGCTGCATGGCATAGATTGTTAGCTCCTCCACTTTGCCCCGGCCCATGAGATATTTCGGGTCAATGCGTTTGCGCTGCTGGATAATGGCATCCAATACATGGATGCCCCCGGAGCGCGCCAACTCTTTTAATTCATTAATCGATGCCTCCGCCCGGCGCTTGGGGGCGCTAGTTACACTGATCAATATGGCCCGTTCGGTGCCTTCCCCGACTTTGCGTAACGCAGAGGTCCGCGAGAGCTCATCCTCGACGGCTTTGATCATCTCGGTACAATCGATGTCAAAGTCATCGAGCGGCTTTGGCGTATAGATTTCATAAGGATATTCGGCGGATTGCCCGGGGAATATGTGGGCCAGATGCAGCTTGCCGCTCGCTCCGTCCTCTGAGACGGTTATCGCGCCCATTAGGTCCAGTCTGAGCAGGGCCAGGTCAGTCAGGTCATCCGGTGTGAGCGGCTCCTGCTTTAAATGGGTGTGGACACAACGCAGCCCCTTCAGGCGGCCGGGCGGGGCTTTGTAGTGACTGGTGTCCGGAAGCAGGATCCCCTGATGATCCCCCACAATAACGGAGTCTATCTTACCGGAACGATTGATTAGAAGGCCGATCTGGCGCCGGATTTCAGACGAAATGGCGCATATCTCCTCGGCCAGCGTTTGGCTTATCACCAATTCAGGCGGGACGCGATGATGATAAAGGCTTTCAATTTGTTTAATCTGGGCGGCTTTTAAGCCGCTGGTATTTCCAAAAATTTTTTTCATCTATAGGACATGCCGATTCAAAAAGGCACTGCATCCATCGGGGCTTTTATAGTCGGCCATCTCAGGCCGGCACTCCGGCCTCATTCTGAAAACCCGTCATCATAGGCCAGGTCTTCAAAGCGGGTATAGGCGTCTAAAAACGCCAGGTAGGAAATCCCTACCGGCCCGTTTCGCTGTTTGGCCAGATGGACTTCGGCAATACCTTTGTTCGGATTGGTTTCCTCCTTATTGTAGATTTCATCTCTATAAATAAATATAACCAAATCGGCGTCCTGTTCAAGGGCGCCGGATTCCCTTAAATCCGATAGCTGCGGGCGTTTGTCTTGTCTTTCTTCAAGCCGCCGGTTTAACTGTGACAGGGCGACGATCGGTATATCAATCTCTTTTGCAAGGCCTTTGAGGGAGCGTGACATCTCCGAGATCTCAAGCTCCCGGCGCTCCATACTGGCCCTTGGCTTCATGAGCTGCAAATAGTCGATAATAATTAGACCGATCTGTTTTTCACGCTTCAGCCGGCGGGCCTTGGTTTTTATCTCAATGGGCGAAAGCTCCGGGGAATCGTCGATATATATGGGCGCATTTGAAAGGGTGTCAGCCGCATGGATAAGCTTTAGCCATTCGTCATCACTGAAAAAGCCGTCCCTCAGGCGGGCCGAGTCGAGCCGGGCTTCTGCGCATAGAAGCCTCATGGAGAGTTGTTCCTTGGACATCTCCAGTGAAAAGAACGCCACTGGGCTCTCTCCGTCAACCGCCGCATTCCGGGCAAAATTTAGGGCCAATGCGGTTTTACCCATGCCGGGACGCGCGGCCAGAATGGTCAAGTCCGATTTCTGGAGGCCGGAGGTGAGGGTGTCAAGCTTTCGGTAGCCGGTTGGCACCCCGCTTAGAATGGATTTATTCCCTCTCCGGGCTTCCAGGGTATCAATGTTGGATTCGATGATCTTGCTGATCGGAAAAATCGTTTGCTTGCTTTTATCTTCGGCGATTTCAAAAATGGTTTTTTCCGCATAATCGATGACATCTTCCACATTGGTACGGTATTCAAAACAGTGGGTGGTAATTTTATTGGCGGCGGTGATCAGGCGGCGGAGGGCGGCTTTTTCATGGATGATGACGGCGTAGTTTTTCGCGTTGGAAGGCACTGGCGCCTCATCAACCAGTTTGGCCAGATAGACGGCGCCGCCGATGGACTCAAGCTGGTTTTTCCCCTGGATATGGTCGGCCAGGGTGACCAGGTCAATCGGCTCGCCACGGTTGAAAAGATCTGTAATGGCTTCGAAAATGGTCTGATGGGCGGATTTGTAAAAATCCGGCGGTGATAAAATATCCAGTACTTCTACAAGGGTGTTGTTGTCCAGCAGAATGGCGCTGATCAAAGATTCTTCCGCGTCAAGGTTCTGCGGCGGAAGCTTATCAAACGAATAGCTTTTTTCAGCCGATAATGAGGAAGTGCTCATACGAACATAGCCAAAGTTTTCGGAAGACGTATAGTATTCGCGTGGCGTTTCATCCCGTCGTCACTTGACGTATTTGACGTCCGCTTGTGTCCGTGTCATTGCCGGAGATCGGCCGCCTGATCCTGAATCTTTTTACCCTGCCATCCCAGGCCGGCTTTTTATGGGGGGCCCCTCGCCTTCGGTCAACAAAGAATACAATAATTATACCCAGAGGCTTGCCGGATGGCAACCGAAGATAGTCCGCTTGTGTCCTGTTTATGTCGAAACGACTTCAACCGTAATTTCAGGTTCAAGATCCTTATATACGCGGATTGGGACCTGATAGCGCCCCAGTTCCTTGATGGGGTTTTTGAGAAGAATCATCCGTTTTTGAACCTCAATCCCCTGGGCGGCCAGCGCATCGGCAATATCCCGGCTGGAAACGGATCCATAGAGTCGGTTTTCCTCCGCTACCTTGGCCTGGATTCGACATACGACGCCGGAGAGTTTTTCCGCCATTTCTTCAGCCAGCTTCCGCTCTTTGGCGATCTGGAGCTCAATCTTGGCTTTTTGCTGCTCCATCAGTTTTTTGTTCTGCTTTGTGGCATAAACCGCTTTGCCCTGGGGAATCAGGTAGTTGCGGGCATATCCGTTTTTGACATCCACCTCAGAGCCGGCAATACCCAAGGGTTCTATGGTTTCTCGAAGTATGACTTTCATAATGGTTCCTCCACTGCTGTAATAAATGGGTCAATCCAATTGTTTTTCCTGTCCGTATGCCTACCCCTCTATATCGTCGGGGGGCGGCAGTCGGTCGGTTTTGTCCGTGTTATCAAGGCGCCTGAAATTCGCCCACACATCAGAAAAACCGAGACCGATGACGATCAGCAAAAAAATCTGCTGTATGGCAATAAACGCATATATCAGCCACCGCAGGGCCAGTGGGACGCTTTTTTCCTCAAAATAATAGGACATCACCGCAATGCCCTGAAAAAAATAGATCACCATCAGGATGATCAAACCATTTAAGCCGATAACCTTAATGGTGATATTCGGTATCAAGACCATGACGATGCCGGCGATGACCGCCCAAACCAAAGGCTCCGGGGATTTCCATCGGTTTAAGGCGCCAAAATCCGCATAGGCCATCCGCCATCGGTGAAGAAGCCCACGCGCCGCCAGCAGGTTGAGCCAGCCGACAAAGAGCAGGCCGGCGATAATCAGGGACGGGAGCATCCGCACCAGCACATAAGTGATATGCGCCATCGAATCTTGCAGCATCCGGATGGATTCTTCCGGCATCCCCATTTTTTCATATAGCGACACCGTCATCCGGAGGTTTTTTGAAATATAATCGGATATCCAGCCGGTTATGCCGACATTTGTCAAATTGGTATAAATAAGCAGGCCAAAAAAGCCGGCAACGATTACCGCCCCGCAGGCATAGCCGATGGTTTTTTCTACTGTCAGGCGCCGCTCGATGCACTCCCCCATAAAGAACCCGAGCCCCAGCATTCCGAGCAGAAATGCGGTATCCGTAAAAAGCTGGCCAAAAACGAGCGTGATAAGCAGGATAGGCGCCGCAATAATCGCCAATCCGGGTTTGCGTCCGAGTTTCAGCCGGTAAAATATAACCGGCTGGGGCAGCAGCAACAGACAAAAAAAGCCGATAATCGGCACTGAAATGGCTATTGAGCTGATCAGGGCTGTGAGCGCAATACCATTGATTATATCTTTTAAGATAGTTTCGTGATAGGGGATTGCCAAGCTCCCATCACTCCTTGGGGCTGCAATTACCGATTTGCCGGTAACAGGGGCTAATGATCAAGCGAACCGACAAACGGCAGCAGCGCAATCGTTCTCGCCCGTTTGATTTCCCGCGCCAATTGTCGCTGATGCCTGGCACACGTCCCGGAAATTCGCCTCGGAATGATTTTTCCGCGTTCTGTGATAAAGTACCTCAGCGTATTCGGGTCTTTGTAGTCGAGTTTCAAAGTCGGGTCCGCGCAGAACCGACAGACTTTTCGCCTGGGATAATATTTCTTTTTATGATTAAAAGCCATCTGAAGACTCCTTTGTTTCGCTTTCGGCCGCCTGTGTTTCTTCAGTTTCCTGTGTTTCTTCGGCTTCCCCGGGGGCCTCCGCTATCCGGGAGGCTTCCTCTTCCTGAGCTTCCTCTTCCTGAGCTTCCTCTTCCCGGGTTTCCTCTTCCGGTGCTACGGGGGCCTCCGGTTTTTCCGTCTCGGTTCCGGCAGAAGGCTGCTCGGATGTGACAGCAGATGTAAAGGACGTTTGGGGCTCTTCCGTGGGTAGTGAGTCCGGATCAATATTTCTGTCCAGAACAATCGTTAGGAATTTGAGCACCCGGAAATCAATCCTGAAAAAACGTTCAATGGAGTAAACCAGCTCACCGTTGCCCGCATATTCGATACGGATATAGTGCCCCTGCTTTTTTTTCTGGATTTCGTAGGCGAACTTTCGAATGCCCCAGTCATCAAAGACAAGCAGCCTGCCGTCGTGCTGGCTGATCAATGACCGGATTCTGTCGATAATGGCTTCCTGATCCGGCCCGGCTACATCCGGATCAATAATAAAAACGGTCTCGTACCTGTTCATGTACCCTCCTTACGGTTTAACAGCCCTGACCCGGGCGTTTCCGGTCAGAGCAAGGATTGGATTCGACACTAAAAACAAAAAATTATTAACTTTATCGGCTAAATCTGTCAAGGCTAAATCCATAAGCCTTTTACTTATTAAAAAAAGGGATTTTAACCATTCATATGGCAAAATCCCTTGCACTCATTGGTGGGCCGTCAGGGGATCGAACCCCGAACCTACTGATTAAGAGTCAGTTGCTCTGCCAGTTGAGCTAACGGCCCTTTGAATAAAAAAAATTTCTTATCGGATGACGAGTTTTTTGTCAACGGTTTTTGCACCTAATATTCATCCGGCCATAACTGCTTCCTGTCTTTTCGGGTGCGTTTTTTATCCTTTTTCCATTTCGGCTTGCTTTTTTTCGGTTTGGGGTTGGGCTTTTCCGGCGTTAGCAGGAACGTGCCCGGCTGGGGCGGTTTTTTGGGTTCTTCGGTCTTTGCGGGCTTTTCCGGTTCTTTGGGCAGGGGGGGGCCGGTAAAGCTCTCCGGTGGAATATAGTCGGTTGTGTAAAGTCCTTCGCCGGCTTGAGAAAAGCGAACCCCGCGTTCAGCGGCATGGGTCGCGTGGATGATGAGCCGGATGGGGTGATTGTCCCGCCGTTTGCCGATCCGCTCGGCCATCTCCACGGAGTCGGCACAAACCACCTCTGGCTGGTATGTAGGCTGAATCCCCCTTTCACGCACGGTGGGGTAGGACTTTTTTTTTATGCAGATGTAGAGCAGCTTGGGTGGCTTCGGACAGTCTTCGCGCCGGGGCAGGTGGCTGCGATCTCTGGCTCGGATCAGGTTGTCTGCAATTTCAATCGGTGGGTTTTGACGCACCAGAAGCAGTTCATCGATATGGCTTTGCTTTACGTGCCCCCAGCCGTCGCTTTCACAGACGGCCTTTAAAAACTCTTTCAGCTTAACAAAGCCGGATTCGTCCGGAACCAGACCGAATTCATCCGGCCGTCGGCCGAGTATGTATTCGCATAGCTTGGCAAATTGTTCCGCCGGACGCTGTTTTCCCATAAACCGGTTTCTCTTGAAAAGGGATACAACCCCTTGCTTGACCTCAATATTGCGCTTTGTTAATGTCTGTAACGCTTTGTGTGCAAATCTGTCAACGGTTTTATAATGAAAGGAAGCCAGGATAATGGAAAAATATAAAAAATCTCAGGATTTATTCGAACAAGCGAAGCGGTTGATTCCCGGCGGGGTCAACAGTCCGGTCAGGGCCTGCCGGTCGGTCGGCACCGAGCCGGTTTTTATCGAGCAGGCTAAAGGCGCAACCCTTGTTGATGCCGACGGCAATCAATATATCGACTATGTGGGCTCATGGGGGCCGATGATTTTGGGGCATGCCCATCCGGCAGTCATTGAGGCCATTCAATCCGTACTTCACCGGGGCACAAGCTTCGGGGCGCCGGTCGACCTTGAAATCCAACTGGCTGAAATGATTATTGAGGCCGTGCCCAGTCTGGATATGGTGCGTATGGTCAATTCCGGCACCGAGGCGACCATGAGCGCCATCCGGGTTTCCCGGGCCTATACAGGGCGCCACAGGATAGTTAAATTCGACGGCTGCTACCACGGCCATGCCGATACCCTCCTGGTAGCCGCAGGTTCCGGGGTAGCCACATTGGGTATCCCCGGCAGTCCTGGAGTCCCGGAGGATATCATCAAACATACGCTCTCGCTCCCATATAATGACATTGAAACATTTGCCTCGGTAATGCAAGAGCAGGGCGACGAGGTGGCTGCCGTTATTGTCGAGCCGGTGGCCGGCAATATGGGCCTTGTCCCCCCGGACCCGGAATTTTTGAGGGAGTTGCGCAGGCAGACCGAGAAAACCGGCAGTGTCCTTATTTTTGATGAGGTCATGTCCGGTTTCCGGGTGGCCTATGGCGGGGCCCAGGCGCTATACGGTGTTGAACCGGATTTATCCGCATTCGGCAAGATCGTCGGGGGCGGACTGCCGGTGGGGGTCTATGGCGGTAAAAAGGATATCATGGCCCAGACAGCCCCGGAAGGCCCGGTATATCAGGCCGGTACGCTGGCCGGCAACCCACTCGCCATGGCCGCGGGCATTGCCGCCTTGACGGAGATCCGAAGACCCGGATTCTACGAAAGACTTGAAGAAACCGCGGCGCGTCTGGAAAGCGGTTTGCTAAACGCCGTCCGTAACTCAGGCGTTGAAGCGGTTGTCAATCGGGTGGGGTCCATGCTTGGCCTCTTTTTTACCAAAGACCCGGTTCGGAATTTCGATGAGGCCAAAAAATCCAACCTGGATATGTTCTCGGCGTATTACCGGCGGATGTTTGAGAGCGGCATATATCTGCCTCCCTCCCAGTTTGAAGTCGTTTTCGTCTCCGCCGCCCATGTGGATGCGGATATTGATAAAACCATCTCGACTGCGCAAGCCGCCCTTCGCGAATTGGGCCAGGCCTGACGATGATGCCGGGCGCTTTTTAAAACCCATCAATTGACAGTCTCGTAAAAAGTCAGTTTAGAGATGGCAAAGTAAAAAGTTCAAG
>JAGXLR010000042.1 GCA_018334555.1 Desulfobacterales bacterium | reverse complement strand
GGTCGGGCCAAAATAACTCATTAGAATCAAATAGAATAGTCATAAATCAGGGCCCATATTCGATCCAATAAGCCTCTTTTGACCCTCAAAAACGGAATTTTAGTCATGGCCAGAGCAAAGCGGCATTACATCCCCGGACAGATATGGCATATCACCCACCGATGCCATAAGAGAGAGTTTTTGCTCAAATTTGCAAAGGACCGCCGAAGGTGGCTGCAGTGGCTTTATACGGCAAAAAAACGGTATGGTTTAGTAATTCTCAATTATGCCGTTACATCCAACCATATTCATCTTCTTGTTGCTGATGATAAGGGTCGGGACGTGATTCCCAATTCCATTAAATTGATTGCCGGAAGAACCGGACAGGCGTTTAATCAACGGAAAAGCCGGCAAGGTGCCTTCTGGGAGGATCGCTATCACGCCACGGCTGTGGAAAGTGGCGAACATCTGTTGCAGTGTCTCGTATACATTGATCTCAACATGGTACGCGCCGGGGCTGTCAAGCATCCTTCGGAATGGCCTTATTGTGGTTACGGTGAAATCCAAAAGCCAAAAAGAAAAAACGTTCTGATAAACTATAAACGACTTCAAGAGCTTCTGGGTTTTGATAACTACGAAAACTTGCAGGCGGCTCATAAAAAATGGGTGGCAAGCAGCCTGGAAAACGGCGCCGATATCCGCGATGAGAAATGGACTGCGAGTCTGGCTGTGGGGAGCAAGGTTTTTGTTGAGAACGTGCAGGCGGCGATGGGAGCATCTGCCATGGGGCGCAAGCCCCGTGAAGCGGGGGAATCCTATCAACTAAGAGAAATACAGCAACCCTATATTGATGATTTTAACGGTAAAAAGAGCGAAATAGCCCCTGAAAATGCCTTTCTATGGCATTGAATATTAAAAAATCCAGAAAGTTAGCGTGGCCCGACCCGGGCCGGCCGGGCCGCGCAGCGCCTTTATGCCTTATTTGGCGGATAAGAACTGCGTGATCGGTTGGATGGGGATCTGGTTGTCCTCGATTTTTAATGCGCCGGGCGCTATTCCCATGCTCAGTCCGAGAAGCTGCGGATATATGATCGAGGGGAGCCGATGGTTGCCCCCCCGGCAGGCGCTGATACTGTCCTGCACGGTATCAAACTGCATCTGGCAATAGGGACAGGCGGTGCAGAGATAGTCGGCTTCGGCCGCCTGGGCATTCCTAACCTTTTTCTCGGTCAGATCCATGGCCAAGGCGTCGTTTACACCTGAAAGCGGGGCCCCGCAGCATTCCAGCCGCATGGACCAGGGAACGCTTTCTGCGCCGGTAACCTCAACCAGCTGATCAAAAAGCGAGGGGTTCACCGGGTCGTCAAACGCCGTCACATCGCTCGGTCGAAGCGCATGGCACCCGTAGTGGGCGGCGATCTTCAACCCCTTAAAGGGGCGGGTAACTTTTTCCCTGATCGCATCGATTCCCACATCGTGGTAGAATACGGAAAGGAAATGCCGCACGTGGATCCTTCCATTATACGCAAGCCCCTCTTTATCTAAAATCTTGTTGACCCACTCTTTAAGCCCCTGATCTTTTGCAATAAGGTGCTCCGCCTTTTTAAGACTGCCATAACAACAGCTGCAAAGGGCAACTATGTCCAGGTCTTGCTCTTCGGCCAGGGCGAGATTTCGTGCGGATGCAAGGATAAACGCCTTATGATCGAAATTTCGGACGGGATAGCCGCAGCAGTTGAACCCCTTGATATCCACCAGGCCGATGCCCAGGGCCTCCGACAGGACGCTTCTGGCGGATACCTCATAGGCGGGTAAACGGGCGGGAATCTGGCAGCCAATAAACAGGGCATAGTCCATCATGCATATCCCCTTGTTTGCGTCGTTTGTTCATCCTCTTTCTCATGCGCCTTATGAATCGCCAGGTTCTTGAGTTCGTAGAATATATCGGTAACCTTTACGCCCTGGGGGCATTGCTCCTGGCATTGATAGCAGGTCAAACAGTTCCACAGCATACCGGAGCCAAGCGTCGCATCCCTCATGCCAAGGGCCAGGCAGTGCATGATTTGATGCGGCAGCAGGTCCAGAGCCGCTTCGGCATCATCGTAGGCTGCCGCCACCGGGCATACGGTAGTGCAGGTTTCACACCCGAAACAGTAGGAAAAGGTCTGCGTATCCGAGGACAACCCCTCTCCGGGAGCCTCCCCACGGCCCGCTTCATCCGCCGGCGCAAGGGCTACCGGGTGTTCCGGGTCTTTTTTGAACGGAAAAATTTTACCCAGCGAATCCAAGGCCCGTTCTGCCGGGTGGGACCCTTGTTCCCTGACGCACGGCTCGCCTATCACGCTGCGATAAAAGGAAAGGGGCGAAAGGGTAAAATACTCGTTATAGTTTTGGGCAATTAATTTTTCCCGAACACTGAACCACATTTCCTGAAGGTTGATGCCTACGGGGCAGACGACCGTGCATCGTCTGCAGTTGGTGCAAAGAAACACCCCTTCGCGCAGATCCCTTATTTGCTTCTCATCAAGGGTTTTGCCTGAGCTGAAGGCTTTGATGGCCCCTATCTTTTCGGATGGAAGGATATCGGGGTTGGGGATCGTCTCAAATGTCGTCCTCATGGAACAATTTTGGGTACAGATGCCGCAATGGGTGCAGGCATCCAGCTCCAGCGCCTGGCGGGTGGCCATGTTGGCGGGATCGGAATCTTTATCCATCACCGCATTGACCATCAGGCTGGCCGGACCGGTCAGGATATGAAACATTTTGCTGAAGGGCAGATAGGCGAGCCCGATCAGACAGGCAAAGTAATGAATATACCACAGGATCCATGTCGTCGGCAGCTTGTCCAGAAGGGTGGCGGCGGGGCTTACCATCTTGGCCGTGCCATAACTCAGCGGAGCGGATTGCGGCGGGCTGTGGCATGAGGCGCAGCTCATGGCGTTGAGCTGTCTTCCCATTTCAAGGGTTTTTTCATCAACGTTTTCCAGTTCGTGGGGGGCGACAACGCCGAAATTTTTGACCCAGTAGGCCTCCAGGGCGTCGAGTTCCTCATCGGTGGCCATGCCCATATAGCTGTATGTCATGTCCTGATAGACGGTATAGGAGGTAATTTTGACCCCGTTTAACAGGATGCCGGAAAACAGGATAACGGCGATTATAATGATCGCGTAGGCGTCCTGAAAATTGGTTTTGAAATAGGGCCGACTTTTTATAAAGCGGCGATATATGGCGATAACGACCCCTATAATGACCAGCGCGCCGAAAAGGTCCCTTAAAAACCAGTAGGGGTTGAGGGTGGAGAGGTATTGCGGGAACAGGTTGGCCGTAACAATCGATCCCAGCGCATGCATGAGTAAAAGCAGCATAAAGCCCGTAAAAATGCATATATGCATCAGCCAGCGCGAAAAGCTTTCCCGTAGAATGCGCAGCTGGAGCACGCCGTCAAGCAGAAAGACCCGGCCCAAAGTGAATACTTTCCTGCTGGCGAGGGTCTTCATCACCCCCCTGAAGGCGGCAAGCATCCTGGTAAAACTCGTTACCCCTTCAATTTCAGCCCCCACGCGGAAACGAAACCATGTGGTGATTTTATACAGCGTTCCCGCGACAAATAGGGCTAAGGCGATATAAAAGGATGCGAGAAAAAACATGGGGTTTCACCTGTCACTCGAATTTTCCCCGATGATATCCGGCGCATCGATAGAGAGCTCCTGCTCGGTAACGGTGGTTAACGGGGGCGGCTGGTCGATATCAACACCGGGTTTATAGTCAAATATGTCCGCCAGCTCGCTGTTTAAGACACTATACAGCCGGGTCAGCGGGATCTCCATCGGGCACGCGTCCTGGCATTGTCCGCAGTTGACGCACGAATCCGCCACGTGGGATAGCCTTATCAGTTGAAACATGATGTCCGGCGGCGTCTCTCCGCCCGGGATGCATCCCCTGTAGGGTTCAAGATAGCATTCTTTGCAGAAGCAAATGGGGCAGGCGTCCCTGCACCCGAAGCACTTGATACATCGAGAGAGATGGCCAAGCCAGTATTTCAGACGTTCTTCGGAAGAATAACGCTTAAACGCTTCAATCTCCTGCTTCTCCCGGGCCTGGGCATTCTCCACGGCCTCGGTCTCTTTTTGCTTTCTTTTTTCAATTTGTTCGTTTGTCGCGGGTTCCATAACCAACGCGCCGTTTTGTGCCGCGGCGTCAAGGAATTCATGGCCCTTTGGAGAGCAAATTTCGATAAAGGTCGCTGATTTGCCGTTATTGCCCCATTTACCGCAGGCAATGTCCGCCATTCTCGGGACCTTGTAACTGCATCTCAGGCAGTTTTCCCTCATCTCGTATCCCTGACGGACCAGCTCTTCCAGATCCTTCTCCTTTGTACTTCCGTCCTTAAGGGTGATAATCAGTTTCCCTTCATCAACTTCCTCACCGGCCAGGTCCTGCGGATTTTCACCAAAGGCCTCCCGGATCATCTGCTCGGCAACGGTGGGAAGGTATGTGCCGCTGCAGTTTAATCCGACTAAAAACAGGTTCTCGCGGCGGACCTGGTTTCTCTTGGCCAGCTCAATAAAGGCACGGGCGTCACATGGTTTGCAGGTGACGGCCACCCTCATGTCCATGGCGCCGTCAAGATATTCCTTGATGATTTTGACCATGTTTAACGGGGCGAAATGCATGGCTCCCGCTGTCTCATGGACCAACTCGGGGTCGGTGATCAGGGTCGGCACGGCGTCGAACCGGCTGTTGTTTCTTTTTTTTACCGCCAGCACGGCATCCACCATTTGGTTCTCAAGGGCGCATCTGAGCAGCGCGGTCACAGCGCCGCCGCTGCTTCCCATTCCTTGAATTGTCGCATCTGGAGACCATGCCAGATAAAGGTTATTTTCCATCGGATTCCACTTTTTCAATTTGGATTGCGCTGAATTTGAATTCAGGCATCCGCGATGGCGGCCCCGCGCTGGGGCCGGTAAGGATATTGGCCAGGCATTGCGGAAAATGCCACGGCAGAAAAACCTGGCCCGCTTTAATATCCGGCGTTACCCGGGCCCGGGTTTTGACCTCTCCCCTTCTGGATCGTAGGATGACTTCTTCGCCGTCCGCGATGCCGGTATTTTCGGAGTCTTGTGGGCTGATCTCGGCAAACGCTTCGGAAATTTCGTTCTGGAGCCGTTCGGTACGCCGGGTCATGCTGCCTGTATGAAAATGAAAGTTGAGCCTTCCCGTGGTCAGGATATAGGGGTAGGCGTCGTCGGGCGGCTCAAGCGGCGCTTTATACGGGGCCGCCTGGAAATGGGCCAGCCCGTCCGGGGTCCCGAATTTTTCCACGAACATGGTCTCGGTTCCCGGATGCCCTTCATCCGGGCATGGCCACTGGATGCCGCCGGCCTGTTCCAGCCTTTCATAGGTGATGCCGCGATACTGGGGAACGCAATTTCTGATTTCCTCAAATATCTCCTCTGACGTTTTAAAGGCGAAGTGTTCGCCGGCCCCCATTTTTTCCGCTAGCCGGCAAAGAATCTGCCAGTCCGGCAGGGCGTCCCCCACGGGGGCTATGGCTTTTCGAAGCCTTTGCACCCTGCGGTCCACGCCGGTCTGCGTGCCGTCCTTTTCGGCGCCGCAGGCGCCGGCCAGCACGACATCGGCCATTTGCGCCGTTTCGGTCATAAAGATATCCTGGACGATGACGAGCTCTTTTTTTTCAAACGCTTTTCGCAGTGCATTGATATCAGGGGCCGACATGGCCGGATTGGCCCCCATAATATAGAGAAAAGGACATTTTTCCACCATCTCCATGTAGGTCAGGCCCGGCTTGGCCGGCAGATCCGCCGCATCCCACATGGATGCGAAGCGGCCGGCGGTTTCCTCGTTTACCTTTTGAAATCCGGGATAAAATACGGGCACCGTCCCCATATCACCGAAACCCTCCCCGTTGGAATGGCCTCTCAAGGGGTTTACGCCTGACCCCGGTTTTCCGTAATTTCCTGTTAACAGCGCCATGTCCGCGAGCGTCTGGATGGTTTCCACGCCGCCCGCATGCTGCGCAATCCCCGCATTAAACATAATGCAGGCATTATGGGCGCTTGCATAGCTTAGCGCGGCGTCTTTCATCTGTTCGGTCTTTATGCCCGTTATTTTCTCAATCTCCTGCAGGTCGAGGGTATCGAGATAAGCCTTCAGCTCATCAAATCCACTGGTCCTTTTTTCTATGAAATCCGTATTCGCCAGGCCCTGGTCCAGAATAATTTTCATCATTCCGTTGATCAGTGCCGCGTCTGTGCCGGGATGGATCTGCAGGTGAAGGTCGGTCAGATTTTTTACCGTGGGGGTTCGCCTTAAATCCGCGGTAATAATTTTGGCGCCCTTTGTCCTGGCGATGATCACCTTTTGCGCCAGCAGCGGGTAGGTCTCCTGAATATTGGCCCCCATAATCAGGACGCAGTCGGCTTTTTCGATACTCGGCGTAGAGGTGGGCATCACCCCGGCGCCCACTGTGGAGAGCAGGGCGGGGACAGAGGTTGAATGGCAGAAGCGCGAGGCATTATCTAAGTTATTGGTTTTACAAACTATTCTGGCAAATTTTTGGATAAGATACAGATCTTCGTTTGTGCATTTGCCGGAGTTGATAAAGCCCACCGCATCCCTGTCCGCTTCCGAGAGCTTTTGGGCGATCCAATCCAGGGCCTCGTCCCATGAGCATGCCTCATGCTTTCCGTTTTTCTTGATAAGCGGGGTCGTCAGCCGCTCCTCGCTGTTTGCGTAAAGATAGGCGTTTTTACCCTTGAGGCAGTTCTTGCCCTTACACACGGGATGGCTTTTTAAAGGCTCTACTCCGGCAATTTCACCGTTCTTGAGCACCAGCTCGATGCCACAGCCGCATCCGCAGCATGGACAGACCGTTGGGATGTGTTCAATAGCGTTCATATGATCCTTTTTTACTTTGCCATCCTAAAATCGATTTTTTACAAAACCGTCCTTTCCTGCTTTGTCAATACTGCCAATGGGTTGGGGCCCAGGTTCTTCGTTTGCTCGGTAAAATCCTTGACCACTTCAGCGAATTTGGGGCCCTCCGATGCGGCCACCCATGCCAGGTGCAGGCGTTCGGGCTCAATCCCGATGCATTCCAAGAGCTTTTTGGTCATCAGGACGCGCCGTCGGGTATAGAGATTGCCTTTCCCATAGTGGCATTCACCGGGATGGCATCCGGCAATGAGCACGCCGTCGACGCCGTTGGTCAACGCCTTGATAATAAAAATCGGATCTATCCTGCCGGTGCACATAAACCGGATGACCCGGATGTTGGAAGGATACTGCATTCTCGAGACGCCGGCCAGATCGGCTCCCGCATATGAGCACCAGTTACATAAAAAGGCCAGAATCTTTGGGCTGAAATCATTGGGCTTGCCTGACACCTATCCCCCTATCAGTTAATGAATGCAGAAATCTGATCTCTTATCTGCGCCTGGCGAAAATGGCGCATATCCACCGCCTTGGAAGGACAACTGGCCGCGCAGACCCCGCACCCCTTACAGGATGCCGTGTTGGTCTGGGCGATCTTTTTGCCTTCCATATCGACGAGATGTATGGCGTCCCAGGGGCAAACCCGCTCGCAGGTGCCGCAGCCGCTGCATTTCTCCGGATCAACCACGGAGACGATGGGTTCGATTTCCAGTATATCCTTTGCAAGAATTCTCGCAGCCCTCGCCGAGGCGGCTTTTGCCTGGGCAATGGACTCCTCTATCGGTTTGGGGCAGTGGCACAGGCCGGCGATGAAGACGCCGTCTGTTGAGGAATCCACCGGCCTTAATTTGACGTGCGCCTCCTGGAAAAATTCGTCCTGGTTGATGGATGTCTTATACTGTTTGGCCACAACAGCGGCGCTGTCGTTGGCAATAATGGCAGAGGCCAGGACGATCATATCGGTTTCCATTTGAAGCGGGAGCCTCAGATCCTGATCCGTCACCGTGACGCGGAGCCGGTTGCCCATCGTTTCGACCTGCGGCTTTTCTTCCGGATCATAGCGGATAAACATGACCCCCAGGGATCTCGCCTCCCGATATAGCGCCTCTCTTTTTCCATAGGTGCGGATGTCGCGGTAGAGGATATAGACGTTCATGTAAGGCTTCATTTTCTTTAGCCGCATGGCGTTTTGGATGGACTGGGTGCAGCAAATTTTGCTGCAGTATGGGCGCTGCTTTTCCCTGGAGCCCACGCATTGGATGAAGACCGCGGCTTTGGCGCTTTTAAATTTTTCCGGCGTCTGAGTCAGGGCATGCCCAAAGTCCAGGGAAAGAAAAACCATGGGGTGTTCGCCGTATTCATATTCTTCGGGTTCTAACTGCCGGGCCCCGGTGGCTATAATAACGGTGCCGTGATCCACGGTTTCAGTTGCCTGATCCGATGCTAGGGTGGATTTGAAATTTCCTACAACCCCTTCCGCCTCGGAGACGACGGATTCAAGGTGCAGATGGATCAACGGATGGGCCTTCACCTGCTGAACAAATTCCCTGGTAAACGCGGCGATATCCTCCCCCTGCCATGTTCTGTCCAGATACCTGGCGTTGCCGCCGAGCTCTTTTTCTTTTTCCACCAGATGCACCGGGAAACCCTGTTCGGCAAGTTCCATGGCTGCGGTCATTCCGGCAATGCCGCCGCCAATGACAAGCCCCTTCTGGGTAAGGCCTATTTTTATTTCTTCCAGCGGCTCCAGCCGCGAAGCTTTGGCGACCGCCATACGAACCAGATCTTTGGCCTTGGCCGTTGCTTTTTCGGGCTCCTGGCTGTGTACCCAGGAGCATTGATCGCGAATGTTGGCCATCTCAAACAGGTATTTATTGAGCCCGGCCTCCCTGATCGTCTCCCTGAATAAAGGCTCATGGGTTCGCGGGCTGCAGGATGCCACGACGACGCGGTTCAGTTTGTGCTTTTTAACGGCCTTTTTTATCTTTTCCTGCGTATCCTGGGAACAGGTAAACAGGTTGTCTTTTGCATGGACCACATGGGGCAGTTTCTTGGCATAATCCCGGACGCCGGGCACATCGACGACGGCCCCGATATTATTGCCGCAATGGCAGACAAAAACCCCGATCCTGGGCGTCTCTTCCTCTACATCTTTTTCCTCCGGGTAGGATTTTTCTTTTACCCGGCTGTTGCGTACATCCTTCAGGGTGCTGCAGCACGCACCGACCGTGGCGTAGGCCTCCATTACGGACTCCGGGATATCCTTCGGCCCTTTGAACGCGCCGCAAACATAGACGCCGGGGCGCGAGCTTTCAACGGGACTGAAGCTTGAGGTTTGCGCAAAACCGTCGTTGTCAAGCGAAATGCCGAATTTTTCGGCCAATTCATAGGCTTTTTCTTTTGGCTTCAGGCCTATGGAGAGTACGACCAGATCAAAGTCTTCTTCGATAATTTTTCCGGCGCCGTCAAAATAACGGAGCGCCAGGCCCCCGTTGCCGTTGGACGACACCCGGCTGATTTTTGACTTAATGAACCGGACCCCTGCCTCATCCCTGGCGCGCATGTAATATTTCTCAAAATCCTTGCCCTGGGTGCGGATGTCGATATAAAAAATGGCGGCATCCAAAGGTTTTTTACTGTGCTCTTTGGCTATCATGGCCTCCTTGATCGCGTAGGTGCAGCATACGGAGGAACAATAGGGGTTGCCGTGGTGCACGTCTCGGGAGCCGACGCACTGAATCCAGGCGATTTTATCGGGTTCCGTCTGGTCCGAAGGCCTCACCATATGGCCGCCGTAGGGGCCTGATGCGCTTAGAATACGCTCAAATTCAATGCTTGTAATGACATCCGTATGTTTATTATAGCCGTAGGCGTCAAAACTTTTCGGGTCAAACAGCTCGATACCCGGCGCCATGACAACGGAACCGACTGAAAGCTCGACTTCTTCGGGCTGCTGTAAATGGCTTTGAAGCGTAATGGCGCCCGAGGGGCAGGCGTCCACACACTGGTAGCATTCGGCGCACACACCGCAGTGGATACAGCGGTTCGCCTCTGAAGTGACCTGCTCTTCAGGGATACCGGACTGCTCCGGCCCGGATTCCGCGGGCATTTTTTCGGAAGCGCCGTCGGCAGCTATCTGTCTGGGTGCGTATTCGTGCCCTTTGGTGGGGATATCCGTTGCCGTTTTATATGCTGCAGGCCGGCCTTTGCGCAGGTCTTTGCCGCGCAGGTACCGGTCGATTGACACTGCCGCCTGTTTGCCCGCCTCTATGGCTTCGATAACCGTCCGCGGGCCGGTGACCGCGTCCCCGCCGGCAAAAATGTCCGGATCATTCGTTTGCAGGGTGACGGGATCCACGCTGATAGCCCCCTCCGCCAGGATGCCGGGGGCGGTTTCCCGGTCCAGGCAGGACCCGTCCGGCGTCTGAGCCGTGGCGAAGACGACCCCGTCTATCATCTCCATGGTAAACTCCGAGTCCCGCATATCGTGCGGCACCCGGACCCCGCTTTTATTCGGTTCACCGAGCTCTGTTTTTATGCATTCCACGGCTCTGACCCGGCCGTTTTCCCCGATAATCCGTACCGGCGCGGTAAATGGGTAAACAGAAATCCCTTCCGCCTCACATGCCTCGATTTTTTCCCGCTCCACAGGCATCTGTTCGAGGCTGCCGCGGTAAAGGATGAAGACCTGATCCACCCCCATTCGCCGGGCGCTTCGCGCCGCATCCACGGCCACATTTTCACCGCCGACAACGACCATACGCTTGCCTAAAGAAGGCGGTGCCCCCGTGTTTAACTGCTTCAGGAGTTCAAGCCCGGTGTGGACGCCTGCCAGGTCTTCGCCTTCAATGCCAGGCGGCCTGGCGGCCTGGGCCCCGATCCCCAAAAATACGGCTGCATACCCGTCATTTCGCAATTGCCTGATAGTTATATCTTTTCCCAGCTTGGTGCCGGTCCGAATCTCCACCCCCATATCCTGAATGGTCTGGATTTCAGCCTCTACGATTTCCCTGGGAAGCCTGTAGTCTGGTATCCCGGCGCAGAGCATTCCCCCTGCCCTCGGCATCTGTTCGTAGATGCGCACCGTATATCCCTGCCTGGCCAGGAAATAGGCGCAGGAGAGCCCGGCGGGGCCTGAACCGATAACGGCGACGTTTTCATCTTTTGCCTCTTTGCCATCCGGTATGTATCGTTTTTCGGCTTTTAAATCCCTGTCTGCCAGAAAACGTTCAATGGTTTTAATCGCAATCGGCTCGTCCAATTGCCCCCTGGTGCAGGCGGATTCGCATGGATGGTGGCAGATCCTTCCACATACGGCCGGCAGCGGGTTTTGTTCTTTGATTAGCCTCAAGGCCTTGTCATATTTTTTCTGTGCGGCAAGGGCCACAAACCCCTGAACGCTGATATGGGCCGGGCATTCGGCTTTGCATGGAGAGGTGCCGCGCTTGGTTATGGCATAGGCGGCGGGAATAGCCTGGGCATATTGCTTGTAGACCGCCTTTTGGGTGGTCAACCCCTGTTCGAAGGCGCTGGGAATGGAGACGGGGCAGACCCGGGCGCATGCCCCGCAGCCGATGCATTTGGATTCGTCGATATAGCGGGGGGTCTTGTGGATCCTGACCCGGAAGTTGCCTTTGCCTCCTTCTACTTTTGTTACCTCCGCGCCGGTTATCAGGTCAATATTCATGTGCCGGCCCACCTCGACCAGCTTGGGGGACAGGGTACACATGGAACAGTCATTGGTGGGGAAGGTTTTGTCCAGTTGCGCCATCTTCCCACCGATGGCGGATGAGCTTTCAATTAAATGGACATAAAATCCATTGTCGGCCAGATCAAGCGCCGCCTGAACGCCGGCAATGCCTCCGCCCGCTACCAGAACGGCACCGATCCTTATTTGTTTTTCGGAAGCCATCTGCATCTCTCATAAAAGTTGGCGAACAATCCGTACTTCCTACATCAACTTCTGCATCTTTTGTGCCATTTGTCTGATTTTGTTGTTTTTTTCCTGGCCCGTCATTGCCCCGCGCAATCCTGTCGGGCGGTTATTCTATCTCTTTCAAGGCGGGCGGGCCCGAAGATCCAAAAATCTGCCTCGATAGAGGACTTCAACAGGCAAATTCGGTACTACCCGTTACATAACGTTATTATTGCGTTAAGATTTTCTGCAAATTTCTTGACGGCCGGTTTAAAAAATAACCCATTCATTTTTTTATTAATTATGCTTGTTCACCTCATGAAAGGGCCAAAAATCCGTCAATGATGGCCTTGTAAGAAGAATCGGTTTTTTATAACAAAGGGCGGTAACGGTCAGTTAAACGCTGCCATAATGCGTAGGGATATAATGTAGGCAAATTCCGCAGATTCCAGAGACACCGAATATCCCTGGAATTTCCCGGGCCGAACTATTCGTCCTTGGCTTCGAACTCTGCATGGATCTTCTTCATCCAGTCCGGAATCGATGGGTTTTCCGTGCCGTGCAGCGTTCTGACGAAAGGCTTGACGTCAATAATCGGGCTGCCGTCCACGGCCTCCAGCCCTTGTACCCGAAGGGTGTTTGCCTCTCTGGCCAACAGCCGGACGGTTGAAACCAGGACCGGGTTGGGCCGGGCCGGGCTGCAGGTGGAGAAAATGCCTTTTTCCGGCAGATCTTTTCTTCCCATGGGATGGACTTTTCGAAGGCTGCGGCGTTCTTGGGCAAGGAGATGGGGCCAATAGAGCACCATGATATGGGAGAAGTCCTCGATTCCCTCCAGGATGCCGTCAAATTCAGGGCTAATTTCCAGCTCGGAGACCAGGGATTTGATTTGCTGATGCTGTTGTTTGATTTTGTCCATGTCTTCTTTAATCTCAATGCCGTCTTTGGTGGCGCCGAGCACCGGTTTCTTGAGCTCGCTTTTAACTGTGCCGACGGGATGAAGAACAAAGCCCTCCGGACTCTGATCGGTTGGTGTCATATCGCCTCCCTATGGGTTGTTTGAAGCCTACGATGTGAGTAATGCTTATAAATGGCGATTTATAAGTCAAGCGGTTTTATTGTTTGATGGCTTCGTAAGAAGTGCCGCCAATTTCTTTTCACCTAAACTGAGCGATTTTCAACCCAGCCGCTAACACGGCATAGTCTTCTGTCAATGGATTGCCGGGCTTAGGGGCGTCGCAAATAGCGTACAATCGGCACAACGTCAAGCTGCTCGGGTTTTAAGAAGCGTTTGCCGTAGGTTAGATAGACTTTACTGGTTAAAAACAGCTCAAATACATCCCTGTCAATGTGTCCGGATTTTGTCAATTGATAGAGAATATGGATGGCTTCGCTTAGCTTTTTAGCCTTTTTATAGGGGCGGTCGGAGGCAGTCAGCGCCTCAAAAATATCGGCTACCGCGATAATCCGTTCTGGTATGGATAAGTCGGCGCCGGTCAGTTTCCGGGGATAGCCGTCACCTTTTAGGGTTTCATGGTGCGTTGCAGCATAGCGGGGAACCCTGGCCAATTCATCGGGAAACGGGAGGCTCTCCAGCATCTTGATGGTGCTGATTATATGCTCTTGGATTTTAAACCGGTCCTCTTTGGTCAGGGTGCCCTGGCTTACCGACAAATTGTAGAGCTCCCCCAGGTTATACAGGTGCTGAGGGATTTCCATTTTAATGCCGTATTGTTTGCCATAATCCGCATTCTGCCGGCGTTCAATGATGTGCTGGGGCTTATCCGCCAGAAGCGGCTCGGTTGCCGGCAGCCGTTGTTTTCCTGCGGGATAGCGCATGGCCTCTGTAGATGAAATGCCCAGGCGGTCATCAAAGTGCCGCTGCCAAGTCTTCATGGCCAGCTCCTGCAGCCGGTCAAGCTGCGCCTGGGTCATGGATTCGCCGCCGGTATTGGCATTGGCGATAAATTCAAAATCGGCCTGCAGCTGCCAGCGCTTTTTTTCTAACGCCTGCCTAAGCAGGGCCTCATCCTCGGGGTGATGATATACCTGTTTTAGATATTCGATTTCCGCATCCCGCCACAGCACCTCAAACCGCATTCGGATTTCATGAATCCGGTTATAGATGGTTTCCAGTTTGGTCGCTTTATTGACGATGTAGTCGGGGGTGGTAATTTTGCCGCAGTCATGCAGCCAGGCGGCCATACGAAATTCCCGGTATTCCTCGGCGCTTTCGAAATGGAACTGATCAAAGGGCTTTTTCCTGGAACTGGATGCCGCATCCACCAGCAGGATCGCCAGCTCCGGTACGCGGGCACAGTGTCCCGCTGTGAAAGCGGATTTGTCGTCAATGGCTTGGGCAATCAACTGGATCAACGAATCCATCAGGGTTTTTAGCTCTTCCTCATGCTGTTTGATGGTGTCGGCCATATCGACAATGGATCGGGAGAGTTCGTATATTTCAGCAATGGCGCTGTCGTATAGGGTGACGTCTGCATAGCGCCGTCGCTTGATTTTATCATTTTCCAGGGCCAGGCGTTTAATGGGGCGAACAATGGGCGCGGCGAACAGCCATGTGACCGGCAGCAGGGCGAGCATGCACAGGATGGTGATGAAAGTCGAAATCCGCACCCGTTTCATACTGGGGGCAAGCAACGCCGCCGCCGGTGTGAGCACGGCGAAAAATTCGGCCGATGATTTGTCCTTTCGGAGCCTGGTAATATAGGTGAACATGGGGATGCCATCGATCATGGTACGGGCCAGCGGATCGGTTTTTTTAATGGTTTCGGTCATTGAAATCAGCTTCGGGTAGGGGACGGTAGCTTGCCGAGGCCAGCCGGCGTCTGATCCCGGCGCATGACACCATCTATTCTTCAGTGCCTGCATGGATTCATCACCAATTCGGGCAATGGCTGAGTTCAGGATTTCAGCCAGGCGAGAGTCATCCCGGTGTACTAAAAAATGAAGATCTGACGGAAGCCTGCCAGTCCTGACTCCGATGTTTTCATGAAATTTAATCCCATCGATAAAATAATAATCCGCTGTATAGTGCAGAATGATGGAGGCGTCCAGGGCGGCATAGGCCTTGTTCTGCTTGACGGATTGAAGGCCGGCTTTGGGGGAGCTGACCTCCACAATCCGGATCCCGGGAAACAGCTGGTGAACTACCGGAATAATGGTCCAGCCGGCCGGAATGGCGATGGTCCGGCCTGAGAGCTGTTCAAGATAGCTGATATCCGGTTTTCCCGGCCGGGTAACCGCGGCATAGGACAGGGAGAGAACAGGATCGCTCAAAATGCCTAAAGCGGCGTTGGCCTTGCTGGCGAAGACCGGCTGCAGGATTTCGATTTCGTCGTTTATGAACAGGTCCTTTAGTTCCGGCCACGTGTAGCCGTTTACGAACTCGATCTCCATGCCGGTCATCCGGGCAATCATCCGGATGATATCGACACTGTATCCCTGCGGTTGGCCGGATATGGCGTAATCTATGGGCGGCCAGTCCATCTCGTTGGATACCTGGATTTTTCCGGCGCGGTGGATATAGGCCTGCTGCTCTGTGCTGAGTTCAAGCACCGGCACCTCGGGCAGCTCCCGATTACGGCTTGCGGACAGGTTGGATGCGATGAGTTCCCCGCTTTTCTGATACATATAGACTTCCGCCTGATTACCCAGGTCCTGGGCCATCAGATAATCAGATAGCGAAGACAAAGTAATGTCAACCGTCAGGACCGCATCAGCGTCGGGGAGACGGATAGAATAGGACTGCCCGGGCAGCTGCAGATGCTGAAACAGATAGGGATCGGTTTTAGATACATGCGCTTTCGCGGCATTCGTAAACCAGGGCCGCAGGCTTGGATCATAATCGCTTTTTTCCGTGCGCGTTTCTCGGAGCCGGAATTGATTATCATAATATTCAAATCGCCGCTGGCGCTTATCCCCCTTGCCGCGAACGGATATCACCACCCAGCGGTCCTGAAGGCCGGCTTTCAGCTGGCGCCGGATGTTTTGGATATTGTCAAGGTTGACGACCTCAAAGAAGTTGCCGTTTTCAAAACCAATGTAGATGGCATAGAACATATTGTTGTTCTTCATTACTTTGGAAAAGAGCGGCAATATGCCCGGGGCGACCCAGTTACCATCGGTGAGGGCCGGGTAGTTGGCCAGCATCTGCGTGGCCTGAAATGCACTGGCATCGATACTTTTTAGGAAGTTGCCGGTGCTGTTGGCCGCATTTTGATATCTGGATAGCGCCGAATCCATGGCCATGGTCCGGCTGAAGTAGAATTGCAGGCTGATCGCAATGACGGCTGTCAATGTCGTGGCTATAACGAATACGCTCACTACGGTGAGCCGTATCGATAAACGCAGTCTTTTAGGTTTTATTTTCAGCCCCATTCTGAAAAAAACCTATAGTTGACTTGTTTTGATGTAACTCAATCGATCCTGTGATTTTAGATCCTAAATTATTCTCGTACAAAACCGGTTTTGAAATAGCCAATAAAATAGAAACCCAAAAATCGATAAGCATATCTTATGATAAAGCATGCAAGCCTGTTCGGTCAACGGGTTGCCTTGATTGACTGAAAAAAACCTCATGAGTCAGCATATCGCCATAATGCAGCACGTTTGTCCCAAAAATTCAATTTATGGAAGCATTTCGTTGCCATGCCATTCTGTCAACGCGCTCGGGCCAAAAGACTCAGAAAAATCTGCTGCGGACTGGCCTGCTGCCCGGCCAACTTGAAACGTATCGGCATGAAAACCACGCCTAACGAATCAAGCCTCTCCTATGCCAACGCCCATAGACCATTTCTAATCGATTTCAGTCATCTCGACCGATGTGACGACAGGCGGCGTTCACTGCCTCGTATATTTTGGCGTATAATAAGGGATAACCGGTTCATTTGGTAGTTTTCGGCATTTCAAGGGCCTTATTGTATCTAAGCGCCTGCGGGTGCATTGCTGCCACCATTGCGTCCACTTTCTGTAATTTTGGGCATATTTTTCATCGGTAATCTTATGAAGCGCTTTTGCCGCGGCTGCTTGAATTTTTTCATCTTTTAGTTCTAACAATCCAATAAGCGCTCCGATCGCTATCGGCCTGCCGATATCGCCCAGAGCGTTTGCTGCCTCTATTTTAACCAAAGTGCTGTTGTCCAATAGTAATCGGGTTAAAGGCTTTGCGGCGGGTGCATAATCGAGCCGCACAAGCGATCTGGCGGCCATGGCCCTGACCTTCGGAGCCGGATCTCTAAGCGCGTCAATAAGCATAGCGCCCGCCCGGCAATCCGATTGACCCCTTTGCAGCCTTTTACCGAGAAACTGGGCCGTCCAGAGCCTTGCGTTAAGCGATGACGGGTCTTGTATCATCGCAGCCAATAGGGCATGGCCGTAATCAGTTTCTTTTGACCGAAAAATTTGAAATATTTGATGGACGATATCTTTGCTTCTGTTTCGATAGGCGTGAATCAAATACGGCTTTGCCGGACTTCCGATTTGAATCAAGGCTTTTCTGGCGGCACTTTGCGGGGAACAATAGTTCGAGAGGCAAGAATAAAGCGGCATAAAGGGATATGTTCTCGATCGTTCCAACATTTCGATTAAATGGGGGACTGTCGGAATCGCGGATTCGCCGAGTTTTCCGATTTGTTCGGCCGCCCAGCAGCTTCTGCAATTATCAAAGGAATAAAGCATAACCAGGTATCTTCCGAGATCCACGGGAATTTCCTGTAAAAGCCTGATGATATCATAGCCCTCGCACCGTAGTATCGCCCATATGGCTTGCGGTGAATCCTGGGAAAAATCATTTCTTAACCGGCTGTATCCATGGCAGAGATCTAACAGCCGCAGGGCTGTATAAGCCTTTGCACGATGAAATTTGCCATGATAACGCGGTATTCGGGCGTTCCCCATTTCCCCTTTGATGCCTGAATATATCGTTACCAAGCGTTTGCCCAAAAAGTACTCTGATATATTTAAAACGCTTAACGGCCCGACGGTTATGACAATAAGTACAATGAAAATGCTCGACTGGATAAAGCGGATGCGCTTGGCGCGGTGGAAGGTGATAAAGACCATGGCCGCCACCAGCCAGATACCGGCCCAAAGAATGAGATAATTAAAAAAAGATAAATGACAAGCCGGCATATATTAGCCCTCCAAAAACCAAGGCCTTTAGAAGTCTTCCAAGAAATATTCGGGTTAATTCCCATAACAGCCGGTCTTCATATCTGAAAAAATACGGGATGAGGGTAATCGCCAATATGAGAGTCAGTGTAAGGGAACTATATTTGAAATAAAGGCCGTAGTCCCAGTGCTCAAACGGCAGCGCCGGAAAAGACGGCCAAAGCAGAAAAAGCAGCGGCCAGCCCGCGCATTGCAGCCAAATACCGGCGGTTTTCGTTGAGAACCGGTTTTCAGCAACAAGTTGAAGCAGGATAAAAAGGGGCAATCCGATGATGCCGAGGACCAGCGATTTTTCAATAAAAAGGGAACTTTCTTTTGCGGCGACTATTGCTTGAAGCGAAAAAGCGATCCATACGATACTTATTAAAGCGCATGGAAATCTGCGAAACGTTGAGAAAAAGGGGGAAGATATGGACATTTTCAGCGTGCCGATAATTTAGGCTTTAGTAAACAATGGGTGCGGTTAAGACCTGTCAAGGTTTTTCAGGACCAGACAGGCCATCTCTCCTGCCTCTGATCGGGGTGAATTTTTATATATATTTTCAACCTCCGTTCTCACCATTTCGCCAAGATGCACGAGAGCCCATCCCGCGTTGGATCGAACGCTCCAGCAATGGTCATGGATAGCCTTAAGAAGTGCCGGAAGGGCCCGAGCGTCATTTAACATGTCTAATGCCCAGGCAGCCCTTTCCCGAACTTTATCAGAGGGGTCATTGAGCATTAACCGTGCGGCCGAATTGAGGCATTCAATTTTTTGATCTTTTACGATTTCCGTCAGTGCCTTGATGCGTTGATCTTCATAGTTGCTTAAAAGACGCTCTATAAAAGAGCCTTCTTTTTCAGGGCGCATCAAAAATGTGGCTGCATCAGCTAATTTGTGTATCGGCTTCATGAAAACCCCTCTGTTTTCCAATGATTTTTTCAGGTTGTCCCCGATCTCCCCGTCATTGGCGGCGGGATAAAATAGAGAGGTTCGCGCGTCCCCGGGCAGTTTTTGTAAAGCCATATAAAGTTTCTCAGGGATATAGTTTACAGGAAGTATTTTCGAGTCCCGCGTCGCACTGCTCAAAACGCCTGTCGCAGCGATTTGCATATCGTTTCCGGTTAATTCAACAAGCAGGGCAAGGGCAAACGCGAGGCCGGCGCTGGCACCGCAGACGCTATCGGCCGTGTCTTCAATCTCATAGGAGATGCAGATATTTTCCGTTCTTTTTAAAAGGCTGTAAATGGATTGAAAGCCTTTTTCCGCCGAGTTGATCATTTGCTTGTCGGAAATCCCGCAAGGAATTAATTCAATCCTTTTATCCCCGGGTTCCCAACGCTCGATAAGTATCTTTTTCACCTCATTGTTGAAAAGCGCATAAACACACATCATTTTTGGCTTTCAATAAAGAAACGCTCGGTGTTAATGGTGTCAATATTCTCTATTTTTTGGGAGATTTGTCCGTTTACGAGAACCCCCTCCACTATTTTCCGATTTTCCCCGTCCCTTAAAATAATTGGACTGCCCTCCAAGTTCTCAGAAAGCGGCGGCGTAACTGTTACACTGATGATGCCCCTTTTTTTGTCTTTAAAGGATTGTCTGATCCGTATGACATACTTGCCTCCTTCGGTTTCAATTTCGCAATAGCCTAAATTTCGGGTGGCCGCATAAGTGGGCAGGGCGACGTCAATATATCGGCATTCTTGAGCCGCCTGGAGCATTTTATGAAATTCGGTATTACAATCCGGGCAAACCGCCAGGTGCTTGAGAATTCGATCCCGGTTAGGGATGTCATTTTCAACAAGCAGGCTGTAAATTTCCGAGCGGGTGAGATGCTCAGTCGAAACATATGCCCGCATCTGATTCTTCCATAGGGTTAAAGCGATTTCCTTATCCATGGGTTTCCTCGATTCCGAACAATTTAAATAAAATTTCCAGATCCTTTTCCGGCCATCCTTTGGCCGTCAGGCATTGACGAACAGTTATTTCGGCATTCCGGTATCTTTTATGGGTGGCCCCAAGAGATCGATCGATCATTTTACTGAGAATCTCAAATTTAAGCCCGTAAACGCTATGCTGGACAAAAACAAAGCGCTGGTTTTCGTTCAAGTCGGAAATAATACACTCGCAGAAGGACTGGATAAGTTTTTCCATTAAATCAAGAATCATGACATACTGGTCGGGCTTTTCTTCATGATCTTTGACGCAACCCTTGATTTCGGTATAGTCGACAGTCCCCGGAAGGCCAGATCTCAGTTCAAATATTTTTGTTAGAGAAAGATTCATATAATCTGCAAGCTCTTGATCCGTGGGCTCTTTGCCGATTTTTTGGGTCAATGCCGTTTCGCAGGTTTTCAAGTGGTTTGTTTGTTCATACTGTTGCTGCGAAATCGGCGATACGTCTCTTATGTAATTGATTATCTGCCATTTGCTGTTGCAGTTGATCCATGCGGTTAAAGAGCCTTTTTGGTCATTGAATGAATCGATACCCTTGATCGCGCCGATAACCCCTTCCGTAAACAGGTCCTCGCGGTTTATGACGGTATTGAACCACGAGGATCGTTTGATCTTGTCATAGTAGAATTGCGAGATTCGCCAGATCAGACCGTAATATCCGGCCAATATTTTATTGCGATCCATTATGGCCTGCCAATTGATTATTACCCTAGTGTCAATCCCTAAATGGCTAATTTACCCAATTTCTGTGTCAGGCTCAAATTTGATGGCTTCGTAAAAAGTCCAATATCTGTGTTGCGCTGCATTTCTCGGAATTTCATGTACAGCTAAGTACGCTGCATTCCTCGGAATTTGCGCGCCTTGATCTTGAACTTTTTTCTTTGCCATCCCAAAATCGACTTTTTACGAGATTGTCAAATTTTAATCCTCAAAATACTTCGCATATGCCTGCGGTTACAATTTTCGCCTTCCTTCCCAAACTGCCGGGTGAGTGCCCTTAAATCAAGTCTATTAGCAACGGGCGCTTTATTTCGCTTTACCTAAATTGAACTTTATTATCATAGCCTTTAATATTTTCGATGCGCAAGTAAATGGCTTTCCAAACAGCCCTGCTGTTTATCAATATCGAAATTTTGTTTTAATTTTTTCACCCCTTTTCGAAAATTTTTAAAAACGCGCTGTCACGAAAAACATTCTCAATTGGTTTTTCATACATTTCTTCTTCCC
>JAGXLR010000041.1 GCA_018334555.1 Desulfobacterales bacterium | reverse complement strand
CCGCCGCGGCGGCATTTTTGCAGAAAGCCACGATAGAAACATCCGCCTTGTCATTTCGAGCGGCAGCGAGAAATCTTTAACCAATCAAGATTCCTCGTCGCTTTCGTTCCTCGGAATGACAGCAGCGAAAGCATCTAAAATAATATTAAATATTGTCGAGTTCCTTAGAAGCGATTTATTCCGCCGCGGCGGCATTTTTGCAGAAAGCCACGCTAAAAACATCCGCATTGTCATTTCGAGCGGCAGCGAGAAATCTTTGGAAAACGTCACAGGCGGCCCCGGGTGATGACAGCCATTAACAGCCAGATCCCCAAAAACGCGGCGACGGCAAGCCCGGAAAGCCCGAAAAGGGAGATGCCGTGGATCAATGGCGGTATCCGGGCGCCCGCTACGACGGCAGACCCGATCACCAGGGCAGCGGTGATAATGGCGACTGCGATGCGGTTGGCGCTTTTGTCCCTATTGCGCTCGACGCGGCGGAGGCTTTGTTCGTCCAGGTTCAGGGAGAGCTTATTCTCCCTTATAAGCCGGGAAATATCAAGCATATCTGCGGGAACGCGTTTGAGAAACGAAATCAGCTCTCCGGAAAAGGTCAGTAGATCTTCGGCCATTCGATGGGGGGTTAATTTGGCCATTTTGACCTGCTGAACAAAGGGGGCGGCTTGGTCTATCATATCAAAATCGGGGTCCAGCTGCCGGGCGATGCCTTCAATGGTCGCCAGGGATTTCATCATAAGGAAAATATCCGGCGAAATCCGAAGGCGGTAGCGGCCCATCAGGTAGATGAGATCGCGGACCAGCTCATGGAGATCCAAATCCTTCAGGGAATTGTATAAATGTCTGCTGATAAAATCGGCGACGTCCTTTTCCAGCTGTCGGGTATCCGGTTTTTTGTCCCATAACGTAATTTTTAGTAGCTGCCGGGTGGCGCCCTGCACATTATGCCGGATGACCGTGTCGATAAGATCCACGAAGTCTTCGCGGGACTGCTGGTCCACACGACCCACCATGCCGAAGTCCAGGAAGGCGATCACGTCATCCGGTAGAATAAAAATGTTTCCGGCGTGCGGATCGGCATGAAAAAATCCGTGTTCGAAAATCTGGCGGAGGACGACCTCGGCCCCTCTCGAGGTAACCGCCTTTTTATCAACACCCGCCCGATCGAGATCCTCGATTTCGGAGACCTTGATGCCGGAGATAAATTCCATTGTCAATACGCGGCGGGTGGTGAATTCGCGATATACGGCGGGTATCCGGATGGCGGGGTCATCCCTGAAGTTTTCGGCGAAGCGCTCCATGTGGCCGGCTTCTACGTTATAGTCCAGCTCTCTTGAAATGGTGCGGCCAAATTCTTCGACGATGGCTGTCGGCCGGATAAAGGTGATTTCTTCGACATTTTTTTCCATCAGGGAGGCCAGGTGATAGATAATGCCAAGATCCACCGCCACCAGTTTTTCCACCCCCGGGCGGCAAATTTTGATCGCCGCTTCGCGGCCGTCGAATAGTCTCGCCTTGTGGACCTGGCCGATGGATGCCGATGCGATCGGGACCCTTTCAATCGTTTCGAAAATTTCCGCCAGTGGTTTTTCAAATTCAGCCTCGATAACCTCCTGGATCTCGGAGAAGCTGCAGGGCAAAACGGTATCCTGCAGCTTGGCCAGCTCCCCGATCAAATCAATGGATATAAAATCAGGGCGCATGGAGATGGCCTGGCCGAGTTTGATAAACGTCGGCCCCAATTCTTCAAGCGCCATCCGGACACGCTCCGCCCGCGTACAGGTGGATACAAGATCCCGTCGTTTTTTGGATACGAGTTGAAAACAGCTTTCCAGGTATTTCTCAACCTGGAAAGGCCCCAGGATGGTTTCAAATCCGTATTTGAACAAGACGGTGAGGATTTGACGGTAACGGGCAAAATGCCGATAGGTAAATCCGGTGGCGCTGATTTTTTTAAGGCTCAGCATAGGTCGTGCGAATCCGGGATCTAATGATTTTGGCGTTCCGTATCTTAAAGCGGCGGCCGGCCATCCTGACAGGAGGCGCCTGCCCGCCGCCGCTTTTCAAAACAACATGTCGGCACTACCATTCTATATTTGGTGCCCGGCGCCTGAAAACTCTAGCCGCCGAATGCGCTTTCCGGCATTTCCACGGCGGCACCGTTGGTCTCGGCAATGGCGTCCAGTTTCCCCTTGGTGACCGGCAGCATGGTTTTGGCAAAGAATTCGGCGGTTTTGATCTGGCTGTAGTAAAAGGCCGCATCCTTGTTTTTTTCGGCCTTTTCCTTCATCTTTTCAGGATCACTGCTTTTGGCCAGTTTTTCAAGTTTATGGGATGCCGCCATTGCCCGCCAGAGAAGCATCCAGGCAACACTCACGTCACCGGTGACCTCAAGAAAGGGATGGGCAAATGCAAATGCATTGAGAATATTATCCGACATGGCGGTTTTTGCCAGGTAAAGGGCGATTTCCGTCAGACGGGAGACGCTGTCCCCTACTGTTTCCGCCAGGTCTTTAACGGCGTCGATCTCTCTTGCCGATTCCGTTGTCTTCTGCATTTCACTGATATAGTCAAGAAACGGCTGCCCCTTTTTCATGCCAAGCTTTCGGCCCAACAGGTCCATTGCCTGAATGCCGTTGGTCCCCTCGTAAATCATGAAAATCCGGCAGTCCCGCATCAACTGTTCAACCGGGTAGTCCTTTATATATCCGTATCCGCCGTAGACCTGAACGGCATGGCTTGTGACCTCAAGCGCCTTATCCGTGATATAGCCCTTGATAATAGGGGTTAAAATGGCGGAGCGGTCGGCATACTTCTCTTTTTCCGCATCACCAGATGCCAGGTGTTCCATGTCGTAAGCGAGGCCGCCGTAATAGATGAGGCTTCGGAGGCCGTCAATATAGGCCTTCATAATGGAGAGCTGCCGTCTGACATCCGGATGCTGAATAATCGGGACATCGGGCGCATCCGGGGCCTTGCCGGCCAGCAGGTGCTTGCCTTGTACCCGTTCCTTGGCATAACTGGCGGCATACATGTAGGCCGCCGAAGCCGAAGCAAAGCCCTGCAGGCCGACTAACTGGCGGGCTTCGTTCATCATGAGGAACATGGCCCGCATGCCCTTGTTTTCTTCGCTGATCAGGTTGCCGATGCAGTTGCCCTTGCTGCCGAGCGCCAGTGTACAGGTACAGTTGCCGTGAAGGCCCATCTTTTCTTCAATGTTGGTGCAGACGACATCATTGAATTCCCCGAGGCTGCCGTCTTCATTGACGCGGTATTTCGGCACCAGAAACAGGGAGATGCCTTTGGTTCCCGGAGGGGCGCCTTCGATTCGGGCCAGAACAGGGTGGACGATGTTTTCTACCATATCGTGTTCGCCGCCGGAGATGAATATTTTGGTCCCGCTGATGGTGTAGGTGCCGTCTTCATTCTTTACGGCCGTGGTTTCAAGGGCGCCGACATCCGAGCCCGCATTGGGCTCGGTGAGCAGCATGGTGCCGGCCCATTGCCCGGAGTATAGCTTTTTCAGGTACAGGTTTTTCTGCTGCTCCGTTCCAAATGTTTCGATCAATTTGCCCGCCCCGTGGGTCAAGCCGTGATACAGCATAAATGCCGGGTTGGCCCCGTAGAAGTACTCATTCGCCGCCAGCGATACGGTTTTGGGCATGCCCTGGCCGCCCCATTCCGGGTCATCAATCATCGCCAGCCACTCCCCTTCCCTGTAAAGCTTATAAAGGCGGTGGAACTCTTCAGGGACCCGTACCGTCCCATTGTCAAATTCCAGGCCCTCATCGCTTAGCTTCTGGGTGGGCAAAATCTCCTTGATGGCCAGGTTTCGTGCCTCGGTGACGATCATATCAATGGTTTTTTTGTTAAATTCCGCAAATTTTTCGTATTTGGTAAGCTCCGAGATTTCAAGCTGATCATGCAGAACGAAGTCCACGTCCCTGCGGTCCGCTATAAGCTGTGCCATAATCGGGTATCTCCTTTTATTTTAAAAATGGTTCCTGCCAGTATATTCCCCAATTTTGTCATGTTAGCAAGAACCTTTAGAATAATCAGCCTTCAAAGTCAAGCCTGATGGCTTTGTAAAAAGCACCCCCCAGGCCGGGGCCCGGCACCGAACCTAAAAGCAACTTCTTCTGGGCATATAAGGGGTATAGGAATATAACACGCTGATTTTCCTAATCTAATACCTAATACCTAATACCCATTATCCTATTTATGGACAGACACTAACCTGGCGAGAAAATGGCTGCGGGAAAGGTTGTGAAAGCGGTGGATTTGAAACAGGCGTTTAAATGAACCCCTGTTGAAAATTCGCGTAAACTGACTATATTTATAATATAATTTTTACCTTCAGGGTTCGTCAACTTCTGCTGAAACAACCGGTTTCAGGCAGTCCGCATATTTTACCGGTGGAGTGGTTATTCTCGTTTTTTGCTGATCCGGGCAGAAAATTTCATTTTTAGCGCATTGATCTTCAGGTTATTTTTTTGAACTCTCAACAAAGGAGGTACCGATGGGAAAGAAGGTAACGGTAAGTGTGATCAAGGCGGATGTCGGCGGATACGTAGGCCACTCGGCGATGCATCCTGATTTGATCGAGGAAGCCAATAACCGTCTGGAAGGGGCTCAGCACCAGGAGAAGATCATTGACTACCATGTCACCGCATGCGGGGATGATCTGGAATTGATCATGACGCATCGAAACGGGACGGATAACGAGGAGATCCACCACATGGCATGGGAAATTTTTGAAGCCTGTTCCGATACGGCCCATCGACTGAGACTTTATGGCGCCGGCCAGGATCTGCTCTCCGATGCTTTTTCCGGCAATATCAGAGGAATGGGCCCCGGTGTGGCGGAAATGGAGTTTGAGGAGCGTGATGCCGAACCGATCGTCATTTTCCTGGCGGATAAAACATCGGCGGGTGCCTGGAATCTGCCGCTTTACAAGATGTTTGCCGATCCTTTTAATACGGCGGGTCTGGCCATTTCCCCAAGCATGCACGCGGGGTTTCGTTTTGAGGTCCATGATGTGAAAAACCATAAGCGGATTATCTTCGATGCGCCCGAGGAGCTTTATGATTTATTGGTTTTTATCGGTGCTGCCGGCCAATACGTGATCAAATCGATCTATGCCAAAGACAATGAGATCGGTGCGGTATCATCAACCGAGCGGCTGGCGCTTATTGCCGGCAAATACGTGGGAAAGGACGACCCCGCGATGATCGTTCGCTGCCAGGGCAAGTTCCCGGCGGTGGGCGAGGCGCTGGAGCCGTTCACCATGCCCCAGATCGTGGAAGGCTGGATGCGGGGATCCCATTACGGGCCGTTAATGCCGGTGCCCGTGAATCAGGCCACACCGAGTCGGTTTGACGGCCCCCCGCGCGTTATCGCGTTGGGGTTCCAGTTGGCCGGAGGGCATCTGGTAGGCCCGAGGGATATGTTTGATGATCCCGGCTTTGACAGGGCGCGGGAGAAGACCAATGAGCTCTCCGATCTATTGAGGCGCCATGGGCCCTTTGAGCCGCATCGGTTGCCTATGGAGGCCATGGAATACACCACGCTGCCCGATGTGATGAAAAAGCTGGAGGGCAGATGGGAGTCGCTGGATTAGCCTGAAAGTAAATCTAAAATCAATGCCATTAACTTAAGCACCTTAGACCCTGCGTAGGTTGGGTTGAGCTTGCGAAACCCAACAATAGACGCCAATGTTGGGTTTCGTCCCTCAACCCAACCTACAATTGGCCGTTTTTCTCGCTAAGTTAATGATATTGAATCTAAAATAATAATAAATTCAGGGGCCGTCTTTGGAGCAAAAGGGCGGCCCCCACCTCTGTTATTTCTTTAGCCAGCTCTCAATTTCTTCTGCTTCATAGGTTTCCTGATTGATGGAAAGGTCCATGTTGCCCATCAACCCGCCGTGTTTTTGGGCTTCAGGGTCATTTTTGAGGGCCAGGTGCCGTTCCCGCGTATCCCGGACGCTTTCCAGCGCTTGTTGAAGCGCTTTTCCGATATCCGCGTGAAGGATCGCCCCTTTATTTTTAAATCTGGGCTCAACCCCGTTTTCGGCAACCTCTTCGGCAAGATGGGCCAGCTGTTTCATTTTGGTATATGAGAAATCCATGATGTGCCAGGCGGAAAGCCCGCTTTTCTGGAAGGTCCAGGCATTATGAAGGCTCTGCAGCATCTGGTTGTATTTGACCTCAACCAGCTGTTGTAATGTTTCAACAAACTGTGCCGGCAGTTCATTGTCCTCGCCGGGAAGGCCTTCGGCCTCGGCCGGGGATAACTTGTCGTGCATTTTCTGAAATTTTTCCGCATGGGTGTCCGACTCCCAGCCCTCTCGCATGAGCACCCGTTTGATATGGGCGTCATCGACTTTTTCCGCCTCGGCCTGATAGTGGGAAACCAGTTTGACTTCATAGTCGACGTAGGATTTGAAGATGGTCTTGCGGTTGGTGGGATCAAAAGGGTATTTTGCCGGCGTCAGGTTCGGCACGCCGCCCAAATCCCCGACGATCATGCCCAGCCAGTGCATGTGCCACATCTCCTCCCGCGATCGGGAAAGAAGCTTTGCGCCTATGGGCGTATCCTCACCTTCAAGATAGCTGTGCACCAGGTAGCGGATGATGGACCCATGCTCTTCGGCCATATCGTTGTTGAGCATTTGAATCAGTTCCTGCTTCTCCATGTCTGCCTCCATGTGGGTTAAAAATTATCGAAGACCGCTTCTTTACGCCGCCAACAAGGACGTTTGGGGTCAAAAAAATAAAAAAACCGGAGGACGCGTTTGTGCCCTCCGGCTTAAATAATAACGGTAAATTTATTTTTATCAATCAGGGGGTGACTGTGGCCTCAGAGAATTTTACCCAATACCCCTTTTCAGGACCGTCAAGTGAAAGGGACATTTCGAACTCCGAAGCATCACCGTCCCCGTTCAAGTCTCCGGCGCTGATGGTGGCGTTGCCCAGATTGAGTCGATGCCCGTTGTATTCAGGCGTGTTATCGTCAGAGTTGTCAATCATGCCACTAAATGAGTTGAAGTCGGCGGAGATATCGCCTTTCACATTATTGGCGCCGAACGCGATGGACTCCAGTGACCGGCCGCTTGAATTTGAAATATCATCAAACTCCGCCCTCAGGTAATACTCGCTGCCCTGAAAATCCTGGCTCGGGTCTTCGTAACTGCCGCCGATTTGGATGTTCTCCCAATCCTGGTCCCAGCCATAGGTCGGAGTGGGGTTTTTGTAGTCATACTGGTTATGGTAGCCGAGCTTTAAGGAGTCGATTTCCATATAGGTGGTCGTGTAGATGTTGAAAATGGCGAGGGCGGTATTGTTATTTCCGTCGCCGTCAAAATCCTCGATAATAAAATTCGAAAATCCGGAGAGGGCGTGGTCGTTATAGAAGCTTTGGGCGTATACGCCGGAGAGTTCGGCGTCCGTCATCATTTCAAGCTCGCAGTGGCCGCAAGGGGAAAAGGCAAACAATACAACCGGTAGAATAAATATCATGAAAATGAAAGCGCGTCGCATAGATAAACCTTGTTCATTAAATTATAAGAAATAATATACAAATAAAAAATATGGGAATTCAGCGGCGGAGTCAAGCGAAATTTGTTTGACCCAAACTGAAACGTTCAGTTTGGGTTTTGAATAAAAATCTTGCCGATCGGCTTTTGAACGGCTAAAATTCACATATTGGGATATTAACAGGCGCTATCTTTAGGAAGGGTCGAGGCCGTTGGATCGAATCGGATTATATGTGAAAAAGGATGACAGGGCCCTTAAAAAGGCGGATGAATTCGAGCGGTGGCTTTCCGGGAGGGGCATTGATGTCATCCGAAAGGAAACATTTCCGCCGCAGTACTGTAAAAACACCCAGCCGACAGCCAAAAACGGGGCGCCGGCGGGGATGGATTGCGTATTCGTACTCGGAGGGGACGGGACTTTTTTAAGCGCATCCCGCTGGGTCGGTGATCAGCCGATTCCACTGATCGGCGTTAAATTCGGTGAGATCGGATTTCTGGCGGAAACCGTTGAAGAGGAACTGTACCCGGTAACGGAAAAAATTCTGAATAACGAGTTTATCATCGAGCAAAGATCCCGGCTGCATGTGGATGTCTACAGGAACGGGGAGGAAATCGCCAGTGAAGGCGTTTTAAACGATGTCGTAATAAACAAGGGGGCGCTTGCCCGGCTTGCCGATATTGAAACCTATATCAACGAGCATTTTCTGACGATTTATAAAAGCGACGGTCTGATTATCGCCACCCCTACCGGATCCACCGCCTATTCGTTGGCCGCCGGCGGGCCGGTGATCCACCCGGCAGTTCAGGGGACCATCATCACCCCGATTTGTCCGTTCACTCTGACCAACCGGTGTATGATCGTACCCGCAGAGGATACCATAAAGCTTCGCTTGGGGGAAAAAGCCTCTGATATCGTGATTACTTTTGACGGACAGGTGGGACTCGCCATTAATGACCAGGACGTCATCCATATTGCAAAAAGCCCGCATCCGGTAAACATCATCTCTTTTCCCGGAAAAAATTATTTCGATATTCTGAAGGCAAAACTCAGGTGGAGCGGCGGGCGTTTTTAAACAGGCGTTAAAAGCTCTCTGCCGGCCCGGATGATACGGTTTTGGGCAGCCTGACGGCCGATGCCAAGCAGGGCGTCGATATCACGGATAAGGGCTAACCCGTTTAATTCCGCTTCGGTTAGCACGTTTGCCGCCAATGTTTTAAAGCGGTTTTGGAACGTATCGGCCTGTGTGCGCAGGAACAGGGACAGGGGGGCAGGCTTGCGGGCCTCCATTTTCTGGTCCAGGAACTCGGCATTTTTCTCGATCAGGGGGGCCATCGCATCTATGCTGCATTTTAACCATCCCAATGGATATAGAAAGTCCTCATTCAAGGCGTCTGGATACGGACCCGCCATGTTAGCCAGCCAGTTGAGTTCATAGCAGAGGCCGCCATGGATAAGACTGGCCATTAGAACATCCTCAACCCGTCGAAACAAAACGGCCATTTCCGTAAAGGCCCTATCAAGGGGGCCCAGTACCCGAGCGCCGTCGATCCGGCAGTCTTGCAGCGAGATCTCTGCATGCGGGCAGGGCCTCAGAAACGGCAGGGCCGTGGCGGGGGCGACGGTCAGGCCCGCTGCGTCCCAGGGGACCAGAAATGCCGTGAACAGATTCCTGTCTCCGCTTTTTCCGGTTTTTGCCAGGATGATGAACCAGTCAGCCATCGGTCCGTTCGTAATATGGCATTTTTTGCCATTCAGCCGCCAGAGCCCGTTTTCCGGGCAGGCCTCGGTTTGAAGGTGTTTCGGATGGGCCCCGATCTCAGGCTCGGAGACCGCCAGGCTTACCGTGATACGGCCGGCGGCCAGATCCGGCAATAGTTCGGTCTTTTGGCGCTCATCGGCAAAACGGTATATCAGCCAGTAGCTGATGGTTTCATGGAGCAGCCAGCTCAAGGCAATCCCAATGTTGCCGCTCTCTGAAACAAGCGCCCTCGCGGCGCCAACCAGCGTACGGGCATTGCCGCCCTGGCCGCCGCAGCTTTCCGGCAGGCAAAGGCCGAACATCTTGTTCGCCCGCAGTTGCCGGCGGATATCCGGCGGCAACCGGTCGCCTTGATTTAACTCCGGATGGCCGGCCACCACCTCTCTGGCGAACCGGCCGTAATGCGCTTCAATGTCTTCAAGTGCGGCCAAAGCTATCCCCTTCGAATATTTTTTCGGGGCCTGTCGATATCTTATTGACGGGCTAGGTATATCATGATTATTGATAAAAGTGGAACTTCTAAGTAACTTAACGGTTTAAGGTTTAGGGTATAAGGTGTAAGGTTCAATGAAATCAATCTGTTATATTCATACCGCCCCTCAGCACATCGAAAAGTTACTTTTAGGTTCGGTCCCGGGCCTCGGGCCGGGGGGTACTTCCAAGGAACTCGACAATATTTAATATTATTTTAGATGCTTTCGCTGTTGTCATTCCGAGGAGCGAAAGTGACGAGGAATCTTGATTGGTTCAAGATTCCTCGCTACCGCTCGAAATGACAATGCGGATGTTTTTTAGAGTTACTTTTCTGCAAAAATACCGCCGCGACGGAATAAATCGCTTTTTACGAAGCCGTCTGAAGATACCCGTTTAGCATAGGCCGGAGGGATGAAACAATCACCTAAATTGAGCGTTTCAATTTTTTGAAGATTTTATTTTTATTTTATTTTTAGGATATTGGAACATTTTTTAAATCAAAAAATTTGAAACCCTCCGGGATTTCCAATTTCACCGCATCTACTGCGTCAAATGATGTCTCGCATAGGCGCCTATCGCTCGACATCATTTTCCTTGTATCTGCGGCAAACTTGAAAATCGCTCAATTTAGGAATCATAAAACCTAAATCTCAAAAAAGAGGAGCAAGCGCATGAAACCGTTCACCAAATCAGCGGCCCTGGTTTTTGTCCTGGCCATCGCGATCGTTCAGCTCGCCCATGCCGACATATTTCTCAAGCAGAAGCGCCATACGGATTCGATTACCATTATGGGCCAGACCCAGCCGGCAAAGGACGTGGTTTCAAAAATATGGATCACCCCGCAGGGGATTCGCAGTGACGCCCCGGAGGAATCCACCATCATGTGGCTGGATGAACAAAAGCTCATCCACATGAATCATTCGGATAAGACCTACCAGGTTCACCCCATGGACATGAACGAAATGATGCAGGAGGCCGGCCAGGGCCAAAGCCCTGAAGAAAAAGCCGCCATGCAGGGAATGATGAAAAACATGATGAAGATGGAGGTATCGGTGGAAGCCACCGATGAGACCCAAACCATCAAGGACTGGAAATGCCGGAAATACCTCCTTTCCATGGATACGATGATGGGCAGGACGGTCAGTGAGGTATGGGCAACAGAGGATTTAAAGGTGGACAAAAAGCTTTATGACCGACTGAATACGGCCATGATGGCGAACATGCCCGGCATACAGAAGGCAATCAAGGATATTCGCAAGGAGATAGAAAAAATCAAGGGGGTTCAGGTCAAAACCGTATCCAAACAGGAAATTATGGGCAAAACCCGGACAACCACCACTGAGCTTTTGACCTACAAGGAGGCCGACGCCCCGGCCAATCTGCTTGATATTCCGGACGGGTATCAGGAGAAGGGCCAATATTGATGGGTGCTGTGCTTTTCCGACAGCTTCTCGAACATCCGGGCCAGCCCGGAGCCCATGGCATTGATGGAGGCTATGTTTAGATTTTCGTTTGCGGCCTCATCGAAGAAGATGTTGAGGTTCGACTCAAAATCCTCCTCGGCCGGCCAGTAGCAGACCATGATTGCAACTTTTGGCAGTACATAAAATACCCGGGCGATATCGGCGTCCAGGTGCTGGACCGCCCGGCCGTTGAACACGTCAAGCAGATCCACGAAAAGATCGTATTCATTGTCGGCGATTTGCTTGAGGGGCTTTTCGCAGCGCTGTCGAAACAGGCCGCTCCAGGCGCTGCCTTCCTTTAATTCCCGAAAGGGAAGCCAGCTGCCGGTGATATCCTTGCCGGCGCCTTCAGTGATATAGGTCAGCACGGGTACCGATACCCACGGATTGGTATGAATATCCGCTGAAAGGGTCCCGTCGGTATATACGCTGAAATCCTTACCGAGGACCTTTACGGTCAGACGGCCGTTTTGGTATACGCCGCCCAGTTTTTCAGCCACAGCGGCGAGATCCATTTTTTGGACCTTCTGCTTCAGGCTTTTGACGTAGGCCTCGACTTCTTCTTCAGATGTGCGGGGCCTATCCGTACTTTCCTCGTCCTCATCGCTTTGGGCGTATTTTTCGATAATGGACTGATCCAGTTTCGGACAATCACTGAGCTTCTTTTTTCCTTTAAAGACCTGGGCCGCAAACGCCATACAGCTGGGTTCGTTGCATCGCTGGCAGTTGGACTGGTCCAGCAGCTTTAAAATATCCATGGGGCTTTTGGCCCATGTCATAATAGCCTGCTCCTTTCCTAAATTTGACAATCGCGTAAAAAATCAATTTTGACAATCTCGTAAAAAGTCGATTTTTAGGATGGCAAAGTAAAAAGTTCAAGATCAAGGCGCGCAAAATCCCGAGGAATGCAGCGTACTTAGCTGTACGTGAAATTCCGGGGGACGGAAGCGCAACACAGATATTGGACTTTTTACGAAGCCATCAACTCTAAAAAACATCCGCATTGTCATTTCGAGCGGCGCGAGAAACCTTTAACCAATCAAGGTTCCTCGTCGCTTTCGCTTCTCGGAATGACAGCAGCGAAAGCACCTAAAATAATATTAAATATTGTCGAGTTCCTTTAATGGGCCTATAATACTAAATCTTCTATAAAATCAATAAGTTGATTTAAGTTCCGGCAGGGTCGGACCTCATGGGCGTAGGCCTTGTAGGTATTCATTTCACTGTCGCCGGTACCCCAGAATTCCTCCGGTTCGGGGTTTAGCCAGATGACCCGGCGGCATTTGGCGCGTATTTCTTCAAGCAGCTTTTCCCTGGGGTTATGATAGTTGGAGCGGCCGTCGCCGACAATGATCAGCGTCGTTCGTCTATTTAAAAGATGCAGGTGGTCGCGGTGGAACTGGTAGAGCACCTCCCCGTAATCGGTGAGCGAATCAAACTGGATATCGGTTTCGGCCATGACTTTCTCAATCGCCCGGTTGACCTCATTTTTCTCAAAGATATCGGTAATGTTCGTCGGGAAACAGACAAAGGCGAAGCTTTTGACATCACTGAAGCAGTCCTGAAGGGAGTAGATCATATTGAGCATGAAGCGGGCGGCGGACCACACCGATCCCGAAACATCGCAGAGGGTCACGATTTTTGCCTTCCGGAGGGGCCTGTCCTTGAATTTGAGCTCAACGGGCACGCCCTGGAAGCGGCCGGCATGGCGGAGCGTTTTCTTGACATCCAGCATTCCCTTGTTGCGGGAGGCATATCGGCGGGTGACCGCATCTTTTAATTTCCGGACCAGTTCTTCGATGCCATCGCGCATATCCTGAATCTCTTTTGCGCTCAGCGAGGCGAAGGGTTTCTCCCCCAGATCGGCATAATGGGTATCATAGTTTTTGACCTGTTGCAGCGCCTCGTTGTAGGGCCTTGTATCCTCCGTCAGCATTCGGTTGGCGGTGTTCAAGCGTTGTATCAGGTGATCGACGGCCCGCCGACGGTCGGAAGATACGGATGGGGTCTGATCCTCGCCGGGTAATTCGCGGATTCGATCGCGGAACCTGTTTATCCGGAGCATAACCTCGAGCCGGCTGGAGAGCTGGCCCAGGTTGGACTTCAGCTGGTGCCGGGGGGCTTCCGCCTGGTTTTCGATCCGTTGAATTTCTCTTAGGTACGGCAGCGGATCGCCGGCCAGAAAATCCATTATCGCCTGATCCAGTGGATTGGCCTCGTCCCGCTCCGCCATTTGATCCAGGAGTTCGGCCAGATCTTTGGATAAGCCCCCGTTTTCAAGTCGTTCAGGGGCAACAGTCGGATCCGGCCGCATCTCATGGAAAAACAGGTGATACAGCCGGTCAAAATTTTTCTGTTCCCGTCGGCTTTTGGCGAAGTTGGCCCTGAGGGTCGCTTTAAACTGGTCTTCGTCTATCATATCGATCAGTTCGAGCTGTCCGGCGCAGTCGATCAGTTCGGCCGTTGAGACACGGAGCTCCGCCTCCCGGCAGCTTTGGGCGAATTTTAGGACCAGATCAAGCATGCTGAAAAACTAGTTAAAGATATCGTCCATATTGGCACGGACCAGGTTGGTATCCGCCTGGTATTTGCAGATGACGTTCAGGGTCTCGGATAATACTTCCGGTGTGAGCTCGTCTACCTGGAGGAGCATCAGCGCCTGGGCCCAATCCAGAGTTTCCGATATGCACGGCCGTTTTTTCAGATCCAGCTCCCGGATCCGGTTGATCGTATCCACCAGTTTTTCCACCAGCCGCTTTTCGATTCCGGCAATTTTGAGCTCGATGATCCGTTTTTCGAGATCCCTTTTCGGATAATCGATGTAGAGATGGATGCAGCGACGCTTCAACGCATCACTCATATCCCGGTAGTTATTCGAGGTAAGAATCACAAGCGGGATATGCCGGGCTTTGCGGATACCGATTTCAGGGATCGAAACCTGAAATTCACTCAGCAGCTCCAGCAAAAAGGCCTCAAATTCGGGGTCTGATTTATCCACCTCATCGATGAGCAGTACCACCGGCTCTTCGGCGGTGATGGCCTGAAGCAGCGGCCGGGCCAGCAGAAACCGCTCAGAGAAAAAGGCGTCCTCCTGTTCGGCGATCCGGTCCACCGCTTCGGCGATGGAATCGGTGTCTGTCAGGAGATCGTTTATCTTCTCCTTGATCATCTGGGTATAGAGCAGCTGTTTGGCATATTCCCATTCATAGAGGGCTTTGGCTTCATCCAGGCCCTCATAGCATTGCAGCCGGATTTTATCCCGGTGCAAACATCGGGAAAGGGCCCGGGCCAATTCGGTTTTTCCGGCGCCGGCCGGCCCCTCCACGAGGATCGGTTTCCGGGAGGCAACTGCCAGATACACGACCGTGGCGATTTCCCTTGAAGGAATATAGTCCACGGATTCTAGTTTTTGCTCTACGTCCTCGACGCTTTCGAATTCCATATATTTGATGCTCCTGTAAAAACTCGGCGTTCATTATGCCGGACTTGCTCCGGCATCCAGAACCTATTGGATTAACTGGATTCCGGTTTTCGCCGGAATGACATAAAATTTTACCTCCCGTTTCCTTGCCGGCCGGCATTTTACTTGGCCATCCCCATAGCATTAAAATATTCTATGCAGCATCGCCGTTCGATGTCAATGAGCTTTAAGAGCGCTTCGTTGAAGTCCGTCTCCGCACAGGTGAACACGCCGTGGCCATAGACGATAACGCCCGGCCCCCTGCAGATGGCTTTGGGCACGGTATGACAGAGCCCATACGCGCCCCCGCCGACTTCTCCCGAAACAATGGGAATGTCTTTGCAGGCATAGCGGTCGTAGGGGCAGTATCGGTGACATTGGCCCCTGTATGGGCAGTCTTCGACATCGCAGTCCATGGACAGGATAACCGAGAACCGGGGATGACCGTGCAGAATCGCCCGGGATCCGGTGCGGCGGATGATCTCGAGATGGGCGGGCAGTTCACTGGAGGCCTTGCCGGTGGTTTTCTCCGGATCATCAATCGGGCACCGGGCGATGACGCCGTCCAGGTCGTCCAGAAAGGTACCGGTCTCACTAATATAGAGCATATCGTCGGCATGATATGAGACATTGCCGAAAAAGGAGTCCACCAGCCCGAGATCGACGACCTGTTTGCCGGCTTCGCAGATGGCCGGCAGGATATCTGCTTCCGAGGAGAAAGGTCCTTTTGCAAGCTCTCCATCAAATAGCGGCGGCGGGGTGATCATATTTCCCACATGTTCGAGCCGCTGCCAGTCAGCCGGCGTTATGCCCCGGTTTTTTTGGGCAGTTCTAAATGCGCTGAAAAAATGGATAAAACAGGCGAAACAGGCGGATGAAATGGTTACAAAGGCCTGCTTGAGGCTCTCTCTGCCGGTTGCGATGAGGCCGGCTTCCGGCACAATCGCGGTTTTGCGCTGCTTCAACAGGCCGGCCAGCTCATCCGTGTCCATGCCTTTGGCCACCGGCAGATCCTGAAGGAACAGCCGGGTCTCCATATCCTTTGGATATATGGTGCCGTCCGAGTCGGCGGACAGGTACGCGATGATAGAGCGGTAGGGTTCGGACGGGCGGATCCACACCAGGCAATGGATGTCGAGTCTATCAAAGAGCGGTTCCAAAACAGCGATATCAGGGGAGTCCTTGCTCCAGTGGACATCTTCCCGGCAAACCCCCATCAGCACATCAGCGGGCTCGGCCAGTCCGTCGCGGATAAATCGGGCCTGATACATCTCAAAAGGTTCTGTCATGTTTAATCTCCAATGCGGTCAAAAATGCGCCGGCAAAGAGGCAAAGCACCCCTTCAAGCCACGGAATGCGGGAGAGACGGATCCTACTGAGCATTAAATAGGGGGAGGGAAGGCTGAATATATGCCTGATAGGCCTTACAGCGGGCCCTTAACCGGCATTTTCGGCATACCGCAATATGTTTGCGGGGCTGCCCCTTTTTGTGGGGGCAGATAATGTAATGTTCACAATCCGCAGATACTGTCGTCGCTACAGAGTTTTCCAATTATCCAGCTCACGGCGCGTTTAATCGGTTTCGATTAGCTATTTAGCATCTCGCTGCCCCGCCCGCAAGGGCAAAATCATAAAGATGGTCTACTTTGCCGCCAGGTTCTGAGCCACCTCCCGGACCCGGGGGTCGCTGTCCCCGCTGAGCGCTTTTAATATTTTGGGGCTTTGCGGATCTTCGATCTGGTAAACAGCGTAGGCAGCGGCTACCCTGACCTGGGAGGGATGGGCTTTTTTGAATAGCAGGCGCCGTTTTGGACGCAAAATATTTTGCAGCGGCAGAATAAAGTTTGAATCCCCGATCTGCCCCATTGCCTGGCATACGGCGATCATAACCCCCTCGTGGGCTGAGCGGTCAAGTGTTTGAATCAATAGATCCGATGCCTTCCGGGCGTTTAGCCGGCCCAGCAGATTGATGGCCGTTATTGCGGTCTCCGGATTTTCCCGTTGGGCCAAGCCCATGAGCCTGTCGATGACGGCCGGGCTGTTCAATCGTTCCGCCAATCGCGCCCCGGCCCGGCGGACCGCTTTTTTTGAATCCGAAAGCGCAGCGGACAACTCCGCCTCTATGTCCGGGGTGACGACATCGAGGACATCAAGCATGCGGGCCCGGTCCTCGGGGAAGTGCTCGCCCATCAGGGCGCGCTTGACGGCGTTGACGCCCTTCGCCCCGTTGTGCTTGATCAGTTCGGCGGCCAGACGTCGAACCCGGAAATCGGTATCCTGTTTGATCACATTCAACAGGTACGGTAGGGCCGTTTCGCCCATGCTGCTCAAAAGTTCAAAGGCGGCCTGTTGCCGTTTCCTGTCCCCGCCCCCGAGTCCTTGGATGGCGGCGTCAAAAACCGTCGCGCTGATCTCGGGATCAGCTATCTGAAGGTGGTCGGGATGCTGGCGGATGTTTGTAAACACCCAGGCCGCCAGGGCGTATTCGCCGAACAGGATAAAATTCTCAGCCGCCTGGTGGCATAGCTTTGCCGTTTGATTTAAAGGCGCCGGCTCGGATTCGGTTTCAAAGATCTCTACCAACGGCGCAATGATGAACTGGATAAAGGCGGCGCTGGGTTTCCAGTCGGCGGGATTGAGTATGGCGTCAAACGTTTCGATGATGGCCTGTCTGCCCGGCGTATCCGAGGCCTTGTAGTCTTTGCAGAGGCGATCAAGGATCGCCCGGGCCTTGTCAAAGTCTCCGGTCAGAAACATATCCCTGAGCTTTGCCGGCAGGTTTTCCAAGTCCAATTCATCCCCTGCCGCGCCTGATTTTTTCTCCTCCTGTTTTCGCTCCGCCTCTTTCTCTTCATCCGTTTTGCCGTCCGCTATTGACAAGTCGCCCGAAAAAATATCCCTGATACCGTATATGCCTTCATTTACACGGATATGGGGGGTTTGTCCGGCCTCCTCGCCCCATAAGCCGGGGCCCTTGGGCTCCATCTCCGCCTGTTCGGCTTGACAGGCGAGGGCGATGAAACGGGTCAATTCCTCAGGCGTCACGGTTTTTAGGAGGGTCACGCTGTCCAGCCCGGCCTCGGCCAGAAATTTGATAAAACTGCCGGCAAGGGTTTCAAAACCCGAGGTATCCATCTTCAAACCGTTGACCAGAATGGTATGCTGAACTCGGGCAATGGTAAAATCCGTATACTTGTCAAAAAAAGGCTTCAGTGCGGCATGCAGACTGTTAATCGCCTCTTTTGCCACCGGCCCGTCAACCGGGTAGAGCTTTAATTTGCTGGCGGCGCCGAGCATCTCGCTGATAATCTGCTGGACGATTTTTAAATCCGCCCCGTCGAGCAGGGCGTCGATTTCCCGGGCGGGGTGCGGGTTGTCCCTTGACTGTTCTTTGACCGGGGATTGAAAATCGCCTCCGGCAGTGCCGGGGGATGGAATCTTTTGATATTTGATTTGACCGATGATGATATGGCGCATCGGCCGTGCCGCCTGGAAGGATCGCCAAAAGCCCGGGGTGATGGATTTGTTTTCGGCCTGGCTGATTTTGTCAAGCAGGGTGGTGAGCTCTTCCTCTGATACGCCGGTGATAAATGTCAGGTGCTTGAGTTCAAGGCGGTCGAAGAGTCCTGCCACTTTTTCGGCCACTGCGGGATATGCGCTGACATCCAGGGTTTCCTGGTTGACCAGCAGGCTATGCTTCTCGCATATGATCGAAAACCGCTCGTCTGTTGAGAGAATGCGTTGGAGCAGCGAGAGCATCTGATGGACCGAATCGATGACGGATTTACTCTGCGGCGGATAGAGCCGGGTGTTTCTAACGGCTATTATCAATGCACGCAAGAGGTCCGGCACATGGTCCATGGCATTTTTGCTGAGCGGCGTCTGGGCAATCGCCTCCCCTGAGTCCTCTTCGCTGGTGTAATTTCGGGCTTCATCCAGGTTAAAGATCCGGCGATAATATTCATCCAGGGATTCCTGGCAGGTCCTGGCCTTCTCCATGTCTGCAGAATGGTTGTAATGATGCAGCGCCATCGTTTTTGAAGGCAGCAGCTGCCGGTTGTACAGATCCTCTTTATAGCTGCCGATCTGTTCGTTAAGCGCCTCCTTGACCTCCGGTGATATGTCCTCATAGATGGTATCCCGGATGCGTTTGCTGGAAAACCGGATATTCTCATCAGAGTCGCTGACTTCGGACCGGACGATCCCCTGGGCGACAGCCTCATTCAAACAGTCATAGATTTTGGCGGAATGCTCTTTGGAGAACCCCGCCAACATGCTCAAGGAGGTCGACTCACCGAATGCGGAGGCCCGGTCAATAAATTCCCGGCTCTCTTCATCCAGAAGCGTCATTTTTTGCTGGATGATTTCTTCGAGGGATTTGGGGAAATAGCTTTTCTCAATGCTTGTGATGCGCCATTTGGACCCCTCTTGGTAAATCTTTCGGTCGTTGACCATTTTTCTTATGATTTCGTTGATAAAAAGCGGGTTGCCCTCGGTGACGCTGGCGACTTCCTGGGATGTCCGGCGGGGCAACCGGATGCCCGGAAAAATCATATTGACGTGTTTGTCTATGTCTTCGGCCGACAGGCAGGGAAGGGCGACGTCCTGGATGGCCAGCTCATCGCTGTATGCGTTTCGAAACAGCTCCAATGGAATCGCCTGGGGCTTGGTCGGTATCTCTTCGGACGCTGATCCGCAAACGAGGATGGGGGCGGGTTGTTCTTTAAAGACCGTATGCAGCAGCTCCAGGGAGGCCGGGTCGCTGTAGTCGAAGTCATCGATCAGAAGCACCAGCGGCCGATTGTCTATCAAATCGGTGAAAAAATCACAGAAAGACCGGAATATCGCTTCCCGCTGGGCGGCATCGTCTTCCGGCTCCGGCTCTTCGGCATCGATTAACTGCGGAATGACATGGGCCAGCCGGTTAATCGTCATATCATCGAGTGCGTCGAGAACCGCCTGGCCCTTGTCCGCGCGCTGGTTCATAATCGCCATGATAATATAGGAGATCAGGTAATAGGGGCGATAGGACTCCTGCAGAACGCCGGAAATCCGGATCAGGTTGAGATTTTTCTTCTCGAGGTCCCGTTGTACCAGATCCAGAAAGCTGGTTTTGCCCATCCCGGGGGCGCCGTCAATAATCAGAAATCCTTCCCGGCCACGCCCGAGTTGCTTAAGGGCGTTGGCGACCACTTCAAACTGGGGCTTACGGCCGACGATTCCGGCGTTATCCAGGTAATGGATGGCGGTTTTCTGGGAAACAGCCTCGGGGAAAACCGTGGCAATATCGACATATCGGTTCCGGCCCGTCTGTTTGGCATCAAATAGGGCGACATCCGCCTGTTGAATCAATTCTTTACCCGAATTGGCGTCATCCGGTACGGTGGCAACGCCGATGCTCAGTGTAAGGGGTACGGCGGTGTCGGCCTCGGCGGAGAAGAACAGATCGTAGTGGATTTTATTCAGCAGGGTGTCTGCGGTTTGCAGGGCTTCTTCTTTGGCGGTTTCCGTCAAAAGGACGATAAACTCATCGCCGGCATAGCGTACAGCCAGCCCGTGTTCGGCGGTGATCTCCTTTAAAATGTGGCTCACATGGACAAGGGCCTGGTCACCGGCTTCATAGCCGTATTGATCGTTGAGGCGCTTGAAGAAGTCGATATCGGCAAGCAGCAGGGAGACCGGGCTTTCCAACGCCTGCCACGGGATCTCATTTTTGAAGTAATTCAACAGAAACCGGCGGTTTTTGAGGCGGGTCAGTTCGTCTTCAAAAAATAGCGCCGACGGATCTTTTCCGACATTCTGTAAAAAACGGAAGAATTTTTGATACTTCATAATATTCTTGTTGTTTTTGGGTCCCGGTGATTTCCTTGCCGTTACCTATTTAAATAATTATTATACATGATAAAACAATAAATGGCAAACATTGAAAATACGCCTTTTGGAGTTTATTGACCCGCGGATCGGGATCTGATATTTAATCTGTGTGATGCTGTTCGGTTCAGGCACGATAAACCCGGATATATACAGGGGGTGGAGATGACTATAAATCAACATGAGGATCGCTATGATGTTTTAACCGGAGATATTTCATCATCTGAATCCGTCACTGTGGAGGCGGTAGGCGACCGAATCAGGGAGCTAAGGGAGGCCAAGGGGTTGGGCTATGATGAGCTCGCCAATGTGACCGGCTTCGATGTAGAATCTCTTGAAAAAATTGAAAAAAATGATATCCAGCCCCAGTTGGGCACGCTGGTCAGGCTCTCCAAGGCATTGGACAGCGCATTCAGTCGTCTGGTCTCGGGCGTGGGCGACAAGCTTTATTCGATAACCCGAAAGCATGAGCGCAGGATCGTTTCCCGCTCCACTTCCGCCAAGGGCAAAAAGCTTTATACCTACAAGAGCCTGGCCCCGGAAGTCAAAGGCCGGCATATGGAAGCACTGGCAGTGACCCTGGAGGAAAACCCGGAGCAGGAGACCTCGGTCCATGAAGGCGAGGAGTTCATCTATGTGATCGAGGGGACCGTTATCGCCAGAATAGACCAGGATGTGTTTGAACTGGAACCCGGCGACAGCATCTACTACCTTTCCACGACCCCGCATATGGTCGCCGCCAAAGA
>JAGXLR010000203.1 GCA_018334555.1 Desulfobacterales bacterium | reverse complement strand
CAGGGCTGGCGTAGTAGCTCATCCGCGGCAATGGAGGCACGGGGGATGGCATGAGATTGTTGACCCGCCCCGGCGATACAGAATAATAGCCAGGGACCGTTTAAAACAATTGCTGGACACAGACGAGAAGACGCTGACTGACAGCTATGAGCACTGGGTGGAGGATTATATCGGGAAGAACACAAATCGGCAAAAGATCTGGACTGAATCCATAGCAACCGGCTCTGCCGAATTTGTTGAGGGCGTCAAAGCCAGGCTTGGATTAAGGGCTATGCATAGACGAATTCACAAAGAAAATAGTGCCGTATATGCGTTAAAGGAGCCGCTCGCTGCTTACAGTCCTGATTTTGACGGTGAAAAAGAGGTTCTAAGGGCCAAAAACAGGCTTTTGTGGGATATATTTGATAATATTTGAATAAGTTATGTTGGTCCGACCCCGACCCCTCGACCCCCTACAGCACCCGAGACAACCTTGAACTTTAATTATTGATCGGGTATATTAAAAATTTAACGCTATCTTGATAATTTGCCCGGGGAGGCGAATATATGGGACAAAAAGAAATTTCAAAGGATGAATTAAGAGAAATAATGAAAGAGGCGGTCACCGCCGTTTTAACAGAGCGAAAGGATTTGCTCGAAGAAGCTGTTTCTGAGGCTATCCTCGACATGAAATTGGGTGTGGCAATGGAGGAGGCCGATACAGGAGAGTATGTTTCTGAAGAAAGCATCCTGTCCAGGCTAAAACTTTAATTCATGAATCTTCTCTACGCGAAAAAATTCAGCAAGGATCTTGAAGGCGTTGAAAATAATGCAAAACTTAAGCAACACCTGTTAAAACTCCTTGAACAAATGAAACAAACAGATTCATTGACCGGGCTTAATGGTGTCCGCAAAATCCAAGGGTACGAGAACTATTACCGAATTCGGATAGGTGACTATCGTCTTGGAATTAAAGCCACGGAAAATGGCATAGAATTACTTCGTCTTTTACATCGCAAAGATATATACAGGCGATTCCCTTAGCCATCAGGGAAAATCCGTATAAATTCCCCCGAAATTTATCGCTGCCCATACAATCTGACGCGTGAGCCTTTGGTAGTCTCATCAATCAAGTCTCCCTATTTAGTGCCCGAACGAAAACCAGGATTTTTTGTCAAGATCAAGGAAGGCGAAAATTTTAACCGCAGACATACGCGAAGTATTTTGAGGATTAAAATTTGAGCCTGACACAGATATTGGCGAAAAAGACGGTTTTCGTTCAGGCACTATTTAAAACACCGCTTGACAGTATAGGCCATCAAGGATATAACCCAAATGTTCAATTTTGAACATCTCTATCGGGACGTCCTTTCGCCCCCGACGGGGACGGAGTGCGTCTTTCCCCTTTCCCCTATTTTATCATGCAGGAATCCATCCGCTACCATATTTTAAAGCAGATCCAGGACAACCCTGAGATCACCCAGCGGGAGCTGGCCCGGGTAGCCGGCGTATCCCTTGGCAAGATCAACTACTGCCTGCGGGCGCTGGCGGATAAGGGGCTGATCAAGGCGGAAAGGTTTCGCCAGAACCCGCACAAGGGCCGCTACCTCTACGCCCTTACCCCTAAAGGCCTGGAAGAGAAGACCCGGGTCACCTCCCGGTTTTTGAGAAAAAAGCTTCAAGAATACGATGCCTTAAAAGAGGAGATCGAGCGGCTTCGGGAGGAAACCGGAAAGGACCCGGAATCGGAGTTGGGGTGACGAAATGGGCACCCACTATTCATTAAATAAGGACTCAAAATATTTGGGAGAACGGTTTGGCGCCGTATTCGGCCAGAATTTTGAAAACGTCTATCATGTCTCGGCTTTTGACCATCCATCAATGCCGGTGATCACCAATGAGGCGCCTGGCAGGTTTTCATTCCTCCACTGGGGGCTGGTGCCGTTCTGGGTTAAAGATAGGGCGCAAATAAAACAAGTCAGGGTAAAAACAGTGAATGCGCGGGCCGATACCTTATTTGACAGGTCGTCCTTCAGGGTCCCCATAAGGGAAAAAAGATGCCTAATCGTGATGGACGGCTATTTTGAATGGCGGGAGGTCGGCGGAAAAACCTATCCGTATTATATCCATATGAAGGATAACGATGCGTTTGCCGTCGCCGGCATCTGGGATGAATGGACGGATGAGAATAACATGGAAAACCTGCGCACATTTTCCATGATAAGCGTTGATGCGAATGCGTTTATCAGGAGAATAAATAACAGGCATAAGCGGATGCCGGTCATTCTGCCCAAAGAAGATGAAAGCAAGTGGATCCAACCGGATATCGGAGAAGAAGGTATCAAATCAATGTTGAAAACATATGAGGGCATGGAACTCGAAGCCTATCCGGTAAAGCGGCTGATCGGCAAAAAAAATGTCAATTCCAATACGCCGGAGGTTTTAGAGGAATACAGTTATGATGCGTTGAAAAGCCCCGGTGAGAAAAATGAGCAGCAGGGTCTAAAGCAGAGGACATTATTTTGACCTAAAACGAGTGGCTTCAATGAAACTCTCGCAAAAAATGCTTAAGGCCGGCTGGTCCATCAGCCGGGAAAAAGACGGCAACTTCTCCGTTTATGCGCCTGACGGGGTTAAATAGCTGAAAACAATTTATTATAGAATATATTCAATGATATTTAAAAGGGTTATGTGGCGCTTGCCACAAACCTGCAAAAAATAAGGGCGGTTAAACCATGGATACAGAAAGTCTGATAAAGAGCCCTGAAGGTCGCAACCTGGAGTTTAAAAGAGAAGTTTCCAGGAAATTAGATAATATATTGCGTACAGTCGTCGCTTTTAGCAATAGCTCAGGGGGAGAAATAATCATCGGTATTGATGATGACAAAAATCTTGTCGGTATTGATCATGATCCTTTTGAGCTGGAAGAACGTCTGGCAAGTTCTATTTACGACAAAATCTCTCCAATTCCCGGTGTTTTTTTTCAGACGATCACATACAGGCAGCATATTCTTTTTAAAATCAAGGTATTTCCCGGACCGAACAAGCCTTACTACCTGAGGTCCCAGGGGCCGGAAAAGGGCGCTTATGTCCGCGTAGGCTCTACAAACAGAGTTGCTGATCAATGGATTTTAGCGGATCTGCGCAGGCAAGCGTACAACCGCTGTCTGGACGAGGAGGTGGATGTCCGTTTCGACTGTCAGGTATTCTCCACTCAGGTGCTGTCCAGGTATATGAATTGGAGAGAAATCAAGGCTAAGGTCAGTGTGGACTATTTAGTAAAAGAAAAGTTGGCAGTGCGCTATAACGGGAGTTGCCACCCTACCATTGGTGGGCTTTTGCTTTTTTGTGATTTACTTCCGGAGTCTTATGAATATGCTGGTTTTGCCGTGGCCATATACCGTGGCAATAGCAGGTCTGGCCTTGTCCATTCTCAGTACATAACCTGCGGTCTTCTGGACGCCCCCCAGATGGTCCTGGAAGCTGTTGGCGCCTATCTTGGCAACAGGGTTGAGATCAGCGGCCTGCGCAGGGATGAGAATTCGGATATACCCATTGTTGCTTTGCGGGAGTCTATTGTCAATGCCATTTGTCATAGGGATTACGCCATGCAAGGATCTCAATGCAAGGCGGAGGTTTTTACTGATCGCGTAGAGATCATTAGTCCGGGCACTTTGCCTGTGGGAATTTCCCTGTCCGATCTTGGTTTGGGGACTTCTGAGATCCGCAACAGACAGATCGTTAAGATTTTTCGCAAGGCTGGATATGTAGAACAGCTTGGAACGGGTATCATTCGAATGCGTGAAGCCTGTAGTAAGGCTGGGCTTATCGAACCCCAATTTCTGGAGATTGGCAATTATTTTAAAGTAATTTTTTACAAGCGCCAAACTGCTTTGCCGCATGAACTCAAAACAATATATGATCTACTTACAGACAAGGGCGGTCTGGCCAGCAGTCAAATCGCCAGTCATTTGAATATCCATCAAAATACCGCTCTTAAGCGGTTGAATAAATTGATAGGTATGGACTTGGTGGCCAAAAAGGGCAGGGGAAGTGATGTGAGATATGAAATTCAGGTGTGAGCTCGTGTGAGGATGTGAGAAATCGTGTGAGCCGCACCAGTACGATGGCAACTCTTCTTTTTGTTTCGCAGAAAGGCAGCCATAAAGTTAAAAAAAAGAAAACGAGTTGTTATTGTTCCCGATCCGAAAAAGGAATCCCAAGACGAAAATCTGCCTTAATAATAAGTCAGTCCATCCTTTCGTCAGATAAATAATTATTGATGGCTTCGTAAAAAGTCCAATATCTGTGTTGCGCTGCATTCCTCGGAATTTCACGTACAGCTAAGTACGCTGCATTCCTCGGAATTTGCGCGCCTTGATCTTGAACTTTTTTCTTTGCCATCCCAAAATCGACTTTTTACGAGATTGTCAATTATTAAAATTTGAAACTATCAAAAAAAATGCTCAAGGCCGGCTGGTCCATCTCCCGGGAAAAAGACGGAAACTTCTCCGTTTATGCGCCTGACGGGGTTAAGTATACGTATTTTACCGCCACAAATACCTGGTCCGAGCCGGCAGAGGCGATAGAGGCGGAGCTGGACCGTCAGCTAAAGGAGATATCGGAAAATAGGCGCTCCCCTTTTATCAGCGCCTCCCGCATGACCGCGCTTTATCACAGCAGAAATGCTTCCCAGCCCGTAAAATGGCTATGCGATAAAAAACGCCTCCAGGGAAAGTCCGTGCTGCACCTGGGTACCGGCCTGGACAACCTGGCCAAACAGCAGCTTCTGGAATCCGGGTGTGCCGAGGTGACCGACTATGACCCCAACTTCTACCCGGACACCCGGGCTCTGGACACCCAATACGACGCCGTTCTTGCCAATTACGTGTTAAATATCGTGCCCCCTGAGGAGCGCAAAAATATTTACCAGCTCATCAAGGCTACTCTCAAAAAGGATGGCACGGCCTATTTAACCGTTCAGGGTGTCTGGCCCGTGGAAAACAAATATAACATCATCAAGGCTTACAGCGACGGCTATCTGATAAAAACCGGATACAGCATTACCTTCAGAAAGGGATACACCAAACAAGAGTTTCTAAAAGAAATCGAACAGACCCTAGGCGGCACCCCCCGTTTAATCACCATGTTTTACAGCAATCCATTTGTTGAATGGCCCAAGGTCGAATAATATTTTTTGTGGACACTGATGAGCATCTGGTTCGATGTTTGGCATATATTGATCTTAACATGGTCAGGGCTGGAGTTGTAGTTCATCCGCGAAAATGGAGGCACGGGGGATGCCATGAGATCGTTGACCCGCCC
>JAGXLR010000202.1 GCA_018334555.1 Desulfobacterales bacterium | reverse complement strand
GGAGGGCCCAGGTCCGGGTCACCGAACTGCCGTTTGTCTTCAGAAACTACGCGGAGGTCGAATACGTTCGGGACCAGCTGGAGCCCACCATGCGGAAACTGTTCAGAAAGGCGGGCTACATTGTTCTGGGGTGGAATGAAATCGGGTTCGTCTATAATTTTTCAAAAGTTCCCATTACTTCCATCGAAGTCGCCAGGGATCAGAAATGGTGGATGTGGAAGGGCGATGAGCTGAGCCGGGCCATGTTTGATGCCTTTGATATCACGCCGGTGCCCCTGTCTTTTACGGATGTCATGACCTCCCTTTCGACAAAGCTTATTGATACCGCCAGCATCACGCCCTATGGGGCGGTGGCGTATCGTTGGCACGAACGGTTTGACTATATGAGCGAATATCCCACTACCAACGTGTTGGGGGCCACCATTGTGACCAAGCGGATATGGGACAAAATCGCGCCCCAGCATCAACAAGCCATTCGTGATATCTGTCCCGCCTACTTTAAAAAAATAAACCGGCATGTCCGCCAACAGGACCGCAAGTCGATTGAAATCCTCAAGAAGTCAGGCATCGAGATCGTTCCCATGAACCCCGAGGAGGATCGGGAGCAGTTTGAATTTATCTTTAAGGCCTCCCGCAAGGCCCGGGAGAGTTTAGTGGGAGAGATGTATTCCAGGGAGCTTTTGCAAAGAACGCTCTCAATTTTAGAAGACTATCGAAAGGCCCATCCTGACAGTACGGTACAAAAAGTTCGCTGATGCAGTGCTTGAAATGCGGTACAGAATTTGACCCGGCGCGGTACGAATGCCCTGTCTGTGGCTCCGAGTATCAGGGCAGCCGTTTGACCCGCTATACAAAACGAGGTGAGGGCATTATCCTCGAGGCCATGCTGTTTTTGATGGTGTTCATGGTGCTGGCCCAAATTCTGCTGCGCAACCTGTTTCACACCGGCATTCCGGGGGCCGATGACCTGATTCGCCACCTGGTCTTGTGGATCGGGCTGTTGGGGGCAGCGGTTGCCACGCGCAGCGGCGCCCATGTAAAGATTGATGTGGCCGCCCGTCTGCTCCCGGACTTCTGGAGGCGGGTCTCATGTGTTGTGACCTGTCTGTTCTCCTCTGTGGTTTGTTTCATACTGACGTGGGCATCCGCCAACTTTGTCTATATCGAATATCAAGTCCACGATCATACGCCATTCCTGAACCTGCCGCTATGGATAATGCAGGTTATCCTTCCTGTCGGCTACCTGATTATTGCCGTTCGTTTTACCAGAAATGGCATTAATTTTATCCTTCAGTTGCTAAGGAGCGGGTAATTTGACGGCGGCCCTGATCGGATTCATTGTTCTTATGGCGATTCTCGGGGCGCCGATATTCGTGGTGGTTTCGGCTTTTGCCATGGTGGGGTTCTATGTGGCGGATATCCCCTTTGCCGCCCTGGTCGTGGATACCTACAATAAATTTGCCAACAACCCCATCCTTTATACCATTCCGTTGTTCACCTTTGCCGGCTTCATTCTGGCGGAAAGCCGGGCCTCTGTCCGTATCGTTAGCTTCTCGCGGGCGATCCTGGGTTGGTTGCCGGGCGGATTTGCCATCGTGGCGCTGGCCGCCTGCGCCTTTTTTACAGCCTTTACAGGCGCCTCCGGCGTGACGATTATTGCCTTGGGCGGGCTTTTATATCCGGCGCTTATCAGTGAAAAATATCCTGAGCGTTTTTCCCTGGGGCTGCTGACGTCTTCCGGCAGCCTGGGGCTGCTTTTTCCCCCCTCCCTGCCGCTTATCATTTTCGGGGTGATCGCTGAGACCAGCATTAACCAGCTTTTTATCGCCGGCCTCGTGCCGGGCATGCTGCTGATCGTGTTGCTTTCTTTCTACAGTGTGGCGACAGGGTCTTTTGCGGCGGTGCCCCGCCAGAGGTTTTCTGCCCGGTCGGTGATAAAAACCGCTTACGAGGCGAAATGGGAGCTTTTCATTCCCTTAATCGTAATCATTGGTATCTTTGGTGGATACGTCACCCTCGGGGAAGTGGCGGCGCTTATCGTATTGTACAGCCTGATCATTGAAGTTCTGATCCATCGGGAGATAAAGCTGGTTCATTTGCCGGTGATCATGAATCAAAGCATGGTCCTTGTCGGCGGAATCCTTATTATCCTGGGCGCCGCACTTGCGCTCACCAATTATTTGGTCGACGCCCAGGTCCCCATGCATATCCTGGAGATAATGCAGAGCTTGATAGACTCCAAATGGGTGTTTTTAATCTGTCTGAATATTTTTCTCCTGATTGTGGGGTGTCTGATGGATATCTATTCGGCGCTCCTGGTGGTGGTGCCCTTGATTCTGCCGATCGCCATTAGCTACGAGATCCATCCGGTTCACCTCGGCATTATTTTTCTGACCAACCTGGAAATCGGCTACTCCACCCCGCCGGTGGGGATGAATCTCTTTATCTCGTGCTTCCGGTTCAACAAATCCGTACTGTCCCTTTATCGGGCGGCGGTTCCGTTTCTTTTGATCCTATTGATAGGCCTGATTATCATTACCTATGTGCCGCAGTTGAGCCTGGGTTTGGTTTCCATTCTGGGGATCAAGTAGCTAAACGTGGTAGATGTCCGGCCGTCGGTTGGGCAGAAAATATCGCATCCGATTGCCCCTCACATCCGAGAGCTCATCGGCTTTTAGGTCGACGACCATCATGTGGCCATCCATGCCGGCATAGGAATCAATAACCATACCCGAAGGAGCGATCACCATCCCGACGCCGGGAAAGGATAAGCCGTGGCCATTATCACCGGTCTGATTGCAGGCGATAACAAACAGCCCGTTGTCAAAGGCTCGGGCCGGGAGATGGCGCATCCATGAGGCCAGCTTTTTATCCGGGTCTTCGCCGGGAGAGGCATGGGGAATAAAGATGGCATCCGCCCCTTTTAGCGCCATGGTTGTTGAAAGCTCCGGGAAATGGGCGTCATAGCATAGCTGGAGGCCAAAACAAAGGCCGTCGGCCTCAAATACCGGGACCCCATCACCGGCGGTATATACCGCTTGTTCCGGCGGCCCCAGGTGAAGCTTTCGATATTTGCCGGCCCATCCTTCAGGCCGCACGACCAGGTGGGTGGCGTATATGGCGTCATTGGCCCCAATTTCGGCTATTCCGGCAAGAATGGTCAGGTTGTGTTTGCTGGCGAGGTGCTCCAGGTGCCGGACAGCCGGGCCGGGAACCGGCTCGGCCGTTTCTTTTATTACCGGGTCAATATGATAGCCGGTGGCCTGCATCTCCGGAAAGCAGACCAGGGATGCCGTTTTGTCGCCCGCCTGCTCAACCCAATGGGCAATCTGCGAAAGGTTCTCCGCCGTATGGCCGAGGGGGGCATTTGAGATGACGACAGCGATTCGGGTGTCTTGCATGGCTAATAAGGTATAAGGTGTAAGGTATAAGGTGTAAGGTTCAAGGTTTAATGCATTTTTAAAAGGTCGTTAGAAATGGCTTTCCCTTGTCATTCTAAGTTGAACTGCGCCTTAATCTTATACACCCGGGTCGCCGGCAGGTTAATGATGTCGGGTACCCCGGTCTGCTCCGCGATTTGAGCCAGGTTTTGTTTGATTTCTTCCATGGAGGGGGCGATCATGGTAAACCAAACATTATAGATGTTGTCACGCACGTAATTATGGGTAACCCCCCGGTAATCATTGACGACAGCGGCGAACCCGTCGATTTTTTTTTCCGGCACGCGGCCGGCGCAGAGCGTGCTGACGAATCCGAGTTTGCCGGGTACGAAATTGCCGCCGATCCGGCGGATAATGCCGAGTTCTTTCAATCGGCGGATCCGGTGGATAACATCTTCCTCATCCAGTCGAAGTTCTTCTGCAACCGCCTGATAGGGCCGTTGGGTGATCGGAAAATCAGACTGTATGCGATTCAGGATGGTTTTATCCGTCTCGTCGATCGCTGTCATGGGGCGGCCAACAGGTTGATGTGCACGTTTCGGTTCCGGGGGCCGTCGAATTCACAGAAGAATATCCCCTGCCAGGTACCCAGCACGAATCTCGCGTTTTCTATCGCGATCCATTCGGAGGCGCCGATAATGGAGGATTTGATATGGGCGGGGGAGTTGCCCTCCATGTGCCCATAGTCGGCTTTCCAGGGCACAATCTGGTTTAAGATCATGAGAATATCAGACTGGACAGACGGATCGGCGCTTTCATTGATCGTAATACCGGCGGTGGTGTGGGGTACAAACAGGTGGCAGAACCCGTTTTTGATATCGCTCGATGAGACAGCCTCTTTTGCCTGCCTGGTAATATCGATGAATTCGGTTTTTTGTCTGCTTTTAACGGAGATTTTCATCATCGGTGTCTTTTCAAATGCTTGTGTATATCCCCATTTAGGGGGATGGCAAAGCAGAGCATTCGGGTGAGGGCGCCGCGAATCTCGAGAAAGGAGGCGTACGGGAGCTACGTGGAATGACGAGAGATGAAGCGCAGCGCAGGTTCTGCCTTGCCATCAGAAATAAAAAAGCCCTGCCATATGCGTGGAGGGCTTTTCCAAATCTTAAAAAGCATTTTAGCTCGAGGCTATACGCAACCGGTGGGTTTTGGCAGTCCCGCCATTTTGCATGCCCCTTTTCCGGGTCCGGACGGAAACAGTTCATAGATGTATTTGAGCTTGAATCCGGTCAGTTTGGAAAGCACGCGCACCATCGGTGCGATGCCGTTTTTCTGGTAGTAGTCCTGCAGAACGTTGATGACCTTCCAGTGCTCATCCGTCAGTTCGTCAATTCCTTCCTGCTCTTTGACGTGTCGGACCCATGATTCGTTCCAGTTATCGAAGCTATCGATAAAACCGTCCTCATCAACATTAAATGTATTACCTTCAAATTCAACCGTTGGCATTGAAAAATCCCTCCTTTAAGTTGGTTTATACTTTTATTGAACACCCTTTGATTTTTAATTTTTTAAAAATAAATTAATCAGATATATGAAAAAAACGATGTTGTCAATATCAAAATTCTTCCTACAAAAATCTTATTATAACCAATCATATAAATAGATGTCAAGCGTCGCCGACGCCCCCGCCGGGCTGACTTCTAAGGAACTCGAGAATATTTAATATTATTTTAGATGCTTTCGCTGTTGTCATTCCGAGGAGCAAAAGCGACGAGGAATCTTGTTTGTTAAAGATTTCTCGCTGCCGCTCGAAATGACAAAACTCGCTGCCGCTCGAAATGACAAAACTCGCTGCCGCTCGAAATGACAAAACTCGCTGCCGCTCGAAATGACAAAACTCGCTGCCGCTCGAAATGACAAAACTCGCTGCCGCTCGAAATGACAAAACT
>JAGXLR010000201.1 GCA_018334555.1 Desulfobacterales bacterium | reverse complement strand
TACTTTGGCGTCATGCTGCCCTATACGCCCCTGCATTACTTATTGCTTCACGATGATTTTACGGCCCTGGTCATGACCAGCGCAAACCTAAGTGACGAGCCGATTATCAAGGACAACGGGGCGGCTTTTATGCATCTTTCATCCGTCGCCGATTATTTTCTTATCCATGATCGGCGGATTTATCAGCGGTCCGACGATTCTGTGGTGGCATATACCGCCGGTTCAGAGCGGATAATCCGACGGTCAAGAGGGTATGTGCCAGCCCCCGTGTTTTTAGATAAAAATGTCGGTCGGATTCTGGCCTGTGGTGGGGAATTGAAAAATACGATATGCCTGACCAAATCCAACCGGGCCTTTCTGAGCCAGCACATCGGGGACCTAAAAAACATGGGAAGCTATGCCTTCTTCCGGTCAACCATCGATCATCTGAAGCGAATTTTAGACATTGACCCTGACATCATAGCCCATGACCTTCATCCGGATTATCTGAGCACCCAATATGCCAGGGAAAATGAGCAGAACCGGCTGGTCGGCGTCCAGCATCATCACGCCCATATCGCCAGCTGTATGGCCGAGCACCAACTCAGAGGGCCGGTAATCGGATTGGCCCTTGATGGTACCGGTTACGGCACTGACGGTCATATATGGGGAGGAGAGGTGCTTATTACCGAAATGAGCGGATTCCAGCGCGCGGGCCATCTCGAGTATATGCCTATGCCCGGCGGAGCTGCGGCCATTAACGAACCTTGGCGCATGGCGATAGCGTTTCTGGTCCACACTTTTGGAGAGAACAGTTTTATGAATCTGAACCTGCCGGTTTTACAAGACGTCGATGATACCCACATTCAAACGATGGCGGCCCTAATATCAAAACGGCTTAATGCTCCCCTGACCTCCAGTGTTGGCCGTTTGTTTGACGGGGTCGTGGCAATTCTAGGGTTGAGCTATCGTATTTCCTATGAGGGTCAGGCGGCCATAACATTGGAGATGAAGGCTTCAGATAATGTTGATGGCATATATGACTACGGATGGAAACCAACCGAGCCGGTTCAGGTTCAAATAAAACCGATTATCCGGGGTATCGTGGGGGATATGCAAAACGGCGTGGCCATACAGGTAATAAGCCGCAAGTTCCATAATACATTGATTCATCTGTTTGCCGATCTGTGTGTGGACATCGGAAGACGACACGGGCTGAATCGCGTGGTGTTAAGCGGCGGCGTGTTTCAGAATTCGATCCTGCTTTGCGGCATGATAGCCGCACTGGAAAAACAGGGTTTTGAGGTTTTTTCGCATCGCCTGGTGCCTTGCAATGACGGTGGCATATCCCTGGGACAGGCTGTAGTGGCTGCAGAGCACCCTTTTTCTATTTAAAAAGAAGGAAAAAGACAGGGAAATGGTTGGGTCTTAATGAGATTTATCGATGAATACCGAGCCTCAGACCTCTCGGCGTATCTGGCGGAGCAGATCGCACGGATCAGTGTAACACCTGTTCGTATTATGGAGGTTTGCGGATCCCATACAGTTTCTATTTTCAGAAATGGAATCCGCGCCTTGCTTCCCGATACAATTACCCTGCTCTCCGGCCCGGGGTGCCCGGTATGCGTTACGGCCCAGGGTGAAATCGATGCCATGATCGGCCTTTCTGAAATTGATGATGTTATCATTGTCACATTCGGAGACATGCTCCGGGTGCCGGGGACCAGTTGTTCATTGATGCAGGTACGTTCCGAAGGACGCGATGTGCGTGTGGTCTATTCATGCGAGGATGCTCTATCGATCGCCGACGCCAATCCAGACAGACGGGTCGTTTTCCTGGGGATCGGGTTTGAAACTACCGCGCCGCTAATCGCGTCCACGATATTATCGGCGAAACAGGCCGGGCTGAAGAATTTTTCCGTTTTTTCAGCACACAAGCGGGTGCCCGAGGTACTGGCGGCATTGATGGCTTACAAGGATCTGGCCATCGACGGTTTGATACTACCCGGCCATGTGTCCATGGTTATCGGAAAAAGGGCCTATTGGCCGTTGTATGCTGAATATCCCCGACCCTATGTCATTGCCGGTTTTGAACCGGTAGACATTTTAAACGCCATTCTTCTTATTGTCGGCCAGATCGAGGCAAAGGCGCCCAGGTTAAAAAATGCCTATCCGCGCGCCGTTTCTATTGCCGGTAATAAAAGGGCCCAGGAAATGATGGCTTCCGTTTTTCAACCTTCGGACGCCAACTGGCGGGGTTTAGGCCGGCTTGCAGGCAGTGGCCTTAAAATCAGACGGCATCTGGAAGCATTTGATGCGGAAAAAATTTTTCAGATGCATGTTTCAGAACAATGCGAATTGGAAGGCTGCGATTGCGGCAAAGTGCTGCTCGGCCTGAAAACCCCGCCGGAGTGCCCCCTTTATAAAAAGGTCTGCACGCCCTCTTATCCGGTGGGTCCCTGCATGGTGTCAAGCGAAGGGACGTGCGGGGCATATTACCGGTATGCGGAAAAATAATATGCCGACCCGCCGATGGTTGAACATATGAAAGGGCAGACAATGAATGATAGCGTTATCCATTTGGACCACGGCAGCGGGGGGCGGCTATCCTATCAGTTGATCACCCGCCATATCGTACCGGTATTCGACAACCCGATTCTCAAACAGTTGGACGACGGCGCGGTGTTTGATATAGATCGGATACGGTTGGCGTTTTCAACGGACAGCTTCACGGTGGATCCGATTTTTTTCCCGGGCGGCGATATCGGGGAGCTGGCAGTCAATGGCACGGTAAATGACCTTGCCATGTGCGGGGCCGTACCAAAGTATTTGAGCTGCGGGATGATTATAGAAGCCGGGTTTTCAATGGCCGACCTTAACCGGATACTCGATAGTATGCGGTTGGCAGCAAAAAAAGCGGATGTGCAGATTGTGACGGGGGATACGAAAGTGGTACCAAAAAGGGCGGCGGATAAAGTATTTATCAACACCTCGGGTGTCGGTCTAGTTCCACCGGGCGTTGAAATCGGCGGCCATTTAGCCCGGGTGGGCGATAAAGTCATCCTGAGCGGGCCTATCGCTGATCACGGGATAACTATTTTAATAAATAGAGAAAAAATGGATTTTGAGTCCGCCGTCAAAAGCGATACTGCGCCCCTGAATCACATGGTGTACGCGATGATTCAACAGGGCGGCGGCGTTCATGTATTAAGAGACCCTACACGTGGTGGCTTGGCTACGGCTTTAAACGAGATCGCACTTCAATCGCAGGTCGGCATAGGCATTTATGAAGCAAACATTCCAGTGAATACCGAGACGTCATCTATTTGCGAACTGCTCGGTTTTGATCCTTTGTATATGGCAAATGAGGGTAAGCTGATCGCATGCGTGGCACCGGACCATGCCGATTCGGTCCTCGAGGTTATCCAGAAGCACGCCTTTGGCATTGATGCGTCTATTATCGGAGAGGTCGTGGCCGATCATCCGGGAAGGGTTTTTATGAAAACGCGCATCGGCGGAACAAGAATCGTCGATATGCTGACCGGCGAACCGTTTCCTAGAATCTGTTGAATTACGTAAGCTTTCCTAGTTAGTTATTGTCCGCCTATCCTCAGTGCTTTACCCCCAGCATAAAATGCAATCAGGAGTAGACAATTGTCAACTGTTGAATGACAATTACTACATCAACTGCCCACCTCATCTGAAATTCTAAATCTATTTTTGAAAACCAGCCGAGCGTTCGATTCTATTATTCCCTTATAAACCCAATAAAATTAAAACTTTAAACTAAGTCCCACAATAAAAATTTTTCAATTCCTCCTTGGCGTGGTTTGGCTTAATAGTTGCAAAACTAGGCAGTAAACAACCTAACCATAACTAGTGAAAAGGAGGAGGTATGCAGACGATGAAGAAAAACAGGAAAATAATAAGTATGATAAAAGTGTTCAGCATCTTCGTGATGGGCTTGTTCTGTTTAGGAATTGTAAACGCCTACGCCTATCTGGTCGAATTCGATGAGACGCGGTGGGTCGATTTCAAGATAAGGGGACAGTTGGCCTATCATTACCTGGATAAACGGGGGGGCGGAAATGATGATCACTTTAACTATTTTGAACCCACAGAGGCGGAGTTCTATGCCAAGGGCCAGGTTACCCCATTACTTAAGTTTTTCACCCAATGGGAGGTTTCTTATAAAGAATTGGATTTAGACGGCAAAGAGGTACAGGAGAGTGATACCAAGATGAAAGAAACCGGCGTCGTGATCCCATTTTCCCCTGAATTTAATATAAGGTTCGGACGGATACGTATGCCTGTCAGCCGGTATCACCAAAGATCGGATTATACGAAGCTTATTCCCACGGATTATTTCTACAGGTATGACGTTTATGAGTTGACCAAAGAAAGATCCGGTGATCTAAAGCTTGGCTTTAATAAAACCGTGCTCAATGTCCGGGAACCGGGCGCTTTATTTTTTGGAAGCACTTGTGAGGGAATGTTTCGATATTATTTGGGTCTATATAACCAGGAGCATAACAACCATAAAGATTTCAGGTACACGGCAAGACTCGTCTTTACCCCGACCATGTTAGGGTTCAAGCCCGAGACGTCACTCAAAGGAACAAGGGGGGATACATACCTGGGCAGAAAGGATGTGTTAACTATCGGGTTGGGCTATTCCAAGAGTAAGATCAACTCCGACGATTTGTATGACCTAGATACCGGGCCTACTCTGGACAATGATATATATGCCATTGATGTGACCTTTGAAAAAAAATACGGCGCCATCGTGCCGAATTTCGGCGCCGGCTACATCAAAGCGGAAGAGAGCCATCTGGGGGCCATGGATCAAGCACAGGATAGCGAGTTCTGGTGGATTCAGGGACAGCTACTCTATGATGAGAAAATCGGTTTTGGGAAGCCAGCCATTGCTACCCGGTTTGAAAGGGTGGCGGCGGATGATGCCTATCGAAATGAGGATTTCACGTCCGATCGGTCATCTATTTCTTTTAACTACTACTTTCAGGGCTATGATGCGATGATAGCGTTTTGTCTGGATCATATAGAGTACAAGGACGGCGCGGAGGATTACCTGAAAGGGAAGTACGAAGACTCGGTTACCGACGGTTCGCTCTTCTTCCAGTTCGTATTCTAAAAACTAGATGCTTAAGCGGGGAAGGCGGTATTGCCATCCCCGCTCGGCTTATCCCGTCTTGAAAGCCTGGCCGCACGGGCGGGGTTCTTTAAATGATTTTGGTTTCATCCTGTTTTAGACTCGCCGTACATATTCTTTATGGTATCATTATATTTTTCCGCTAGAAATTTGCGCTTGATCTTCATGGTTGGGGTGATCTCATCCCCCCTCC
>JAGXLR010000200.1 GCA_018334555.1 Desulfobacterales bacterium | reverse complement strand
ATGGCAAAGTAAAAAGTTCAAGATCAAGGCGCGCAAAATCCCGAGGAATGCAGCGTACTTAGCTGTACGTGAAATTCCGAGGGATGCAGCGCAACACAGATATTGGACTTTTTCCGAAGCCATCAAACCCTCAGTTTAGGTAAAAACAAAAACCCGATGAGCGTGCCATATGGCGCAACCCACAGTCGACAATACGCGGGAGCGGATACTGGACCAGGCCGAACGGCTTTTCGCCGCCAAGGGATATGAAGCGGTCAGCATCCGGGAAATCACCGGAGCGGCGGAAAGCAACCTGGCGGCCGTAAACTACCATTTCGGCAATAAAATGAATCTGTATATGGATGTATTTCGCGAACGATGGCTGGCGCGTACCCGGCGCATCCGCGAAAATTTCCTCAACCAACTGGCCGATATCCCGGAGCCCACCGTCTCTGAAGTCATCGGCGCCATGGCCCGCGAATTTCTCGACGGCCCGCTGGGCGATGAAGAACGATTCCGTCATGTGCAGCTCATGCAGCGGGAGCTGTCGCATCCCGGAAAAGCCTTGAGAATGGTCGTCGAAGAGGTCATGAGGCCTTATAATCAACAGCTAATCGACCTGATCCGCCCGAACCTGCCGGCCGCCACCGATGAAGAGCACCTGCGATTATGTATTATCAGCATCCTCGGCATCACGCTTTACTTTACCTTCGCCCGACCCGCGGTCTCCATGCTTATGGGCCATGAATACGATGAGCAGTTTAAAACCATGTTGATCGAACACATTACAAGCTTCGCCCTTAAGGGGCTTGCCGCCCTAAAGGAGGAGAACTAGCGCCATGAAACGCCTGGCCGCCGTCCTGCTTGTCATCTGCTTCGCTGTAGCCGGCTGCATGCGACTTGGGCCGGATTATAGGCGCCCGGAAACCGGCATTGAAACGCCCGGGACATATCGGTCGGCAGAAGAAGCCGGAACCAGACAGTATATTTCAAATAGCCGATGGTGGAAGGAATTCGATGATCCCCGCCTGAATACGGTTGTGGCCAACGCCATGCGAAACCATCCGGATATCCATAAAGCCGCGGCCAGCGTTATGGAAGCCCGGGCAATGGTAAGGCAGACCCGCGCGGACCAGTTTCCCTCCCTCGAGCTCAATGCCGACGCATCCAGGCAGCAGCAATCGGTCGTAGATTTTATGGCCGGCGGCGACTACACGACGGTAAATATCGACTCCTTTTCCACGACCCTGCCGGCCTCCTTTGAGCTTGATCTCTGGGGGCGCCTCTCCCGTGCGACGGAAGCCGCCCGGGCGGATCTTCTGGCGGCGGAGGAAAACCGACGGACCATTGTTCAGTCACTGGTCGCTGAAACGGTCACCCAGTATTTCAATATCCGGTCCCTCGAAGGACAGCTCAGAATCACCCGCCAGATGACGGAAAGCTACGAAAAGAATCTCGAGCTGGTTGAAGGCCGGTATCGACAGGGGTTGACATCCGTGCTCGATGTCCGGCAGGCCCGCCGCAACCTGGCCCAGTCCGAGGCCGAGATCCCCTCCCTGAACCAGGCCATAGGAAAAGCCCGCCAGGCGCTTGCCGTGCTGCAGGGGCATTACCCGGACGCGGCTAGCGAGGGGAAAACCGAAAAAAAAGGGTTTGAACTTCCCCCGCCCATCCCTACCGGTCTGCCATCGGAGCTTCTCAACCGGCGGCCGGATATCCGGGCGGCTGAGGCATCTCTTGAGGCCGCCTGCGCGAGGATCGGCGTCGCCAAGGCCAATCGGTTTCCGCAGATCACATTGACCGGCAGCTACGGATATACGAGCAATAGCCTTCAGTCGCTTTTTGAAACGGAAAGCGAGCTCTGGCGGATTGCATCCAATATCTATCAGCCGGTCTTCGACGCCGGAAAACGGAAAGCCGCCCAGAAGGCGGCCGAGGCGCGCTACAGCCAACAGCTCTCCGCCTATGCCAAAACCGTGCTCGATGCGTTCGCAAAAGTTGAAGGCGCCCTGTTAACCAGAGAACAGCAGATCAAACGGCGATCCCGCCTCATGGCTTTCTCCGATGAGGCGGAGGCGACGCTTGAGACCGCGTTGGACCGCTATCAGCGGGGCTTGACGGATTACCTGAACGTGCTGGACGCCCAGCAGGCGAAGTTTCAGGCGGATCTCAACCTGGTTAAAACGCAGTACGCCATTTATACCAACCGGGTCGCCCTTTACCGGGCATTGGGCGGCGGCTGGGACCATCTGATGGAAAGCAGAACCGATACGAAAAGAAAAGACCAAAATTCATAGCGGATCGCCCCTTATGACAAACAAACCAAGAATCATCATTCACGCTGTTGTGGCCGTAGCCCTGATCGGATGCGGCATACTGGGATTCAGACTGCTCAAATCGAGCCGCGAGGCGCTGGGCCGTCATCAACCCGAGGTTCCCCTACCCCTGGTTCGGACCGTACCGATCCGTGTGGGCCAACTGGATATGACCATTACCGGCGAAGGCACGGTCCAGGCTTTGACGGAAACCCAGATCGTGCCGCAAATCAGCGGCACGATCGTCCAAATATCAAAGGAGCTTGTCAACGGCGGCACGTTTAAGAAAGACGAGCCGCTTTTGACAATTGAGCCCCGCGATTATGAAATCGCCGTCACCCTGGCGGAAGCCAGCCTTAAAGATGCGGAAAGCAACTATGAAATGGCCTTACAGGAATCCGAGGCCTCCCGCAGGGAATGGAGACGAATCCATCCGGATGAAAAGCCGCCCCCCCTGGTAGCCAAAGAGCCCCAACTGGCTGCCGCCCGGGCCAACCTGGAGGCCAAACAGGCCAATCTTGAAAAGGCCCGGCTGGATCTTGAGCGAACCCGGATCAAGGCCCCCTTTAACAGCCGGGTAAGCGCCAAAGAGGTGGATATTGGCCAATACGTGTCGCCGGGGCAGACCCTAGCGACCCTGTATGCCACGGATGCCGTGGAAGTCGTCGTCCCCATGGAAAGTGAAGACCTGAACTGGTTTTCCGTGCCCGGTTTCACGACGGATACGCACCCCGGGACGGAAGCCCGGGTAAAGGCCCGGGTCGCGGGACGGGAGAAGACATGGTCCGGATGGGTCGAGCGCGTTGAGGGCAAAATCGATACAAAAACCCGCATGGTCAATGTCGTCATCCGGGTCCCCGACCCTTACGCCACGAAGCCGCCCCTTCCCGTTGGCCAGTTTGTGGAGGTCGAGATAGACGGGGAAACCGTTTCAAGTGCCGCGCTCATTCCGCGCGCCGCTTTGCACGAGGGAAACATTGTCTGGGCGGTCGATCCCGATGACAGTCGAATGCATTTTCGGACCGTGGAGATCGCGCGGATGGATGAACGGGGCGTGGTCGTATTGAGCGGGCTCAAAGAGAGCGACCGGGTGGTCGTATCTCCGCTCAAGGAGGCGACCGACAGCATGCGAGTAAGATATGTAGCCACCGAAGCCGGAGGGCCGTCATGAGGGCGGCGATTGCCTGGTTCGCGGAAAATCATGTGGCCGCCAACCTCTTGATGCTTTTTATCCTGATCGCCGGCATAGTCACGGCCTCAGATATCAAGCTGGAGGTATTTCCCGAAACCGAGCTGGACAAAATAAGCATATCCATCGCCTATCCGGGCGCCTCGCCCTCCGAGGTGGAAGAAGGGGTGGTCCGACGGATTGAAGAAAATGTGGCCGGTCTTGAAGGCATCAAACGGATCGATTCAGTATCCCGCGAGGGCTCGGGCAGCGTGACCATAGAGGTCATGAAGGGATGGGATATTAAAAAACTCCTGGACGAGGTGAAATCCGAGGTGGATCGGATCACCACCATGCCCGAGGAAGCCGAGGAGCCCATTGTACGGGAAGTCACCCGGCGAATGCAGGTGATCAGCGTCGCGATCTATGGCGACGCCCCGGAATCCACGCTCAAGCATATCGCCCAAAGCGCAAAGGATGACCTGACCAACATTGAAGGCATTACCGTGGCGCAGCTGGCCGCGGTCCGGGACAATGAGATCCATATCGATATATCCGAAAAGACCCTTCGGAAATACGGCCTGACCCTCGACGCCGTGGCTGACGCAGTGGCCCGCAGCAGCCTGGATCTTCCGGCCGGCAGTGTGGATGCCGAAGAAGGGGAAGTGCTCATCCGGACCAAGGGGCGACGCTATTATGCCCGGCAATACCGGGATGTGCCCGTGATCACCCGGCCCGACGGCACCCGGATTACTCTGGGCCGGATCGCCCAGCTCAAGGAAGGTTTTGCCGATGTGGACCTTTTTGCCCGATTCCAGGGCAAACCGGCAGCCATCATCAATGTCTACCGGGTGGCCGAGCAGAGCGCCATTGACGTGGCGAAAAAAGTCAAGAACTACGTATCGACGCTGCAGCCCACCCTGCCCCATGGCGTCCATGCCGAGGATTACCAGGATATGTCCACAATTCTAAAGAGCCGCATCGAGCTGCTGATGAAGAATCTGGTGCTCGGCCTCATCCTGGTAAGCCTGCTGCTCGGCATATTTTTGAATGTGCGGCTGGCGTTCTGGGTCACCCTGGGTATTCCTGTCAGTTTCGCGTTCGGCCTGATGCTGCTGCCCCATTATGACGTATCCCTGAACATGATTTCCCTGTTTGCCTTTATCATGGTGCTCGGCATTGTGGTCGACGACGCCATTATCGTCGGCGAAAATATATTCAGCCAGCAGGAGACCGGCGTTGGTAAAGTCCGGGCGGCGGTTGACGGCACCCTCGAGGTGGGCCGGCCGGTGATTTTTTCCGTGATGACCACCATGGTCGCCTTCTGGCCGCTATTGGTGGCCGGCGGCACCATGGGCAAACTCATGCGCAATATCCCGCTGGTAGTGATTCTTGTCCTTTTGGGCTCCCTTGTCGAATCATTGCTTATCCTCCCGGCCCACCTCGCCAGGAGCCAAGCCGTACAAAAAGGCGGAGGCCGTCGGAAACGGATGACCCGATTCTTGAGCTGGGTGATTCGAAGCCCCTATCGTCGACTGTTTGAATTCTGTGTGAAGTGGCGATATGCCACACTGGCCCTGGGCGTGGCCATACTGCTGCTTACTTTAGGCGTATGGGCCGCCGGAAAGATCAAGTTCACGTTTTTTCCGAAAGTGGAGGGCGATACGCTGGAATGCAGAATTACCATGCCCCCGGGTACGCCGATACATCGCACGACGGAGGTCGTCACCCATATAACCCGGGACGCCAAACAGATGCTGGCCGAAAAGGACCGGAATCGCCCGGAAAACGCCCCCTCCCTCATGGAACACACGGCCGCGATAATCGGGGCCCAATTCGGGCACCGGGGTTCCGGGGACTCCGGTGGAAACGTGGCCCAGATTTGGGTACAGCTGCTGGAAGGTGAAAATCTCCC
>JAGXLR010000199.1 GCA_018334555.1 Desulfobacterales bacterium | reverse complement strand
AGAGGATTAATGTGTCAATCGACCACCTCCAGGTGCTCTTTTTCGGCACCTGGAGGTTTTTATTAATTTTTGCGGGCATTAGCAATGTTTCGCACTGAGCGGGCGTTGGGAAACTTCAAAACTGGACACCGGATGACCCGTGCGGGTATAGCGGTTTCGAGTTTTGAAGTTTCGAGTCAAGTTTTGGAATGGCTGTGCAGATTCAGCGCACTGATTGGAAAATCGGGAAATAAGTCTGAAGCACCAGCCGGCAAGTCCAACAATTTAATGTACGGAGGGTTAGGATGACTGAAGGAACAGGAGCCCCGTTTAGCGGAAGTATTATGGTTGTCGGGGGTGGTATCAGCGGGTTGACAACAGCCCTCGAAGCCGCCGAAGTGGGGTACGAAGTTTTCATTATTGAAAAAAATCCCTACTTGGGCGGGCGAGTGGCCCAGTTGAAGCAATATTTTCCGAAGCTCTGTCCTCCCACTTGCGGCCTTGAAATCAATTTTCAGCGGATCAAGAACAATCGTAATATTCATGTGTATACCATGGCGGAGGTCGAGAAGGTGGACGGCGGTCCCGGCAACTATACGGTAAACATCAAGAAGCACCCCCGGTATGTGAACGAGAACTGTACATGTTGCGGCGCCTGTGCCGAGGCCTGCCAAATGGAGATTCCCAATGATTTTAATTTCGGGATGGATAAAATGAAGGGGGCGTATCTGCCCCATGAGATGGCGTTCCCGGCCCGATACGTCATCTCCCCGCAGATCATAGGGACTGAAGACGCCAAACGGGCAAAGGAAGCCTGCCCATATGATGCCATCGATCTGGAAATGCAGCCCAAGACATTTGATCTCACGGTCGGCTCAATTGTCTGGTCCACCGGCTGGGAGCCCTATGATCCGTCAAACCTGGATCACCTCGGTTATGGCCGTTTTTCCAATGTGATCACAAATATGATGATGGAGCGTCTGGCGGCCCCCAATGGCCCAACCAACGGGCAGATCCTGCGGCCTTCGGATAACAAGGCCCCGGAAAGCGTTGCCTTTGTCCAGTGCGCGGGTTCCAGGGATGAAAACCATCTTCCCTACTGTTCCTATATTTGTTGCATGGCGTCACTAAAGCATGCCACCTATATCCGGGAGCAATATCCGGATGCCAAGATCTATATATTCTATATTGATATCCGCTCTCCGGGATACCGGTATGAAAGGTTTTACAAGAGCGTCAAGGAGGATGAAAACGTTATCTTCGTCAAGGGAAAGGTCGCTCAAGTCGACGAAGGCCCGGACGGCCAACAGGTAACCATGGTTGCCGAAGATGCGATAACCGGAGAGAAAATTCATCAAACGGTCGACATGGCCGTACTTGCCACCGGTATGCAGCCCACCGCAGCAAATGTAAAACTGCCGGCAGATTTAAAATATACGGAAGACGGATTTATCATCAATGATTTTGAGAAAGGCGGCATGTTTGCCGCTGGATGCGCCAATAGACCGGCCGATGTGGTTTCGTGCAACCAGAATGCAACCGGTATGGCTCTCAAGGCGATTCAAACCCTGGTGAAGCGGTAGGAGGTAACCATGAGTAAAAAATATGGTGTATATATCTGTACAGGTTGCGGCATCGGCGATGCCCTGGATATAAAAAGTATCTGTGATGCCGTGGAGGAAGAGGGCGTTACCTGTAAAACCCATGATTTTTTGTGCAGTAAAGAAGGCGCCGATCTCATCAAAAAGGATATTGAGGAGAACGGTACGAACACGATTGTTATCGGCGCGTGCTCAAAGCGCGTCAACCATGATGTCTTTAACTTTCCCGGATGTATCGTGGATCGGGTCAATCTCCGGGAAGGGGTGGTCTGGTCCCATCCCCGCTCTGAATTCCCGGCATTGACCGAAGAGGAAAAAGCGGATGAGGAAAACTATGACCGGGTGCAGATGATGGCCGAGGATTATATCCGCATGGGGATGGCCCGTGTGGAGAAGGTCAGCCTTCCGGAACCCTATGTGCCGGAGACTTTCTCGAAGAAAATTTTGGTCCTGGGCGGCGGCGTTACCGGTATGGCGGCGGCGCTGGATGCCGCGAGCCTCGGCTACGAGGTGACCATCGTTGAAAAGGAGGCACAGATCGGGGGCAATTCGGCCAAATGGCGCAAGCAGCTGCCGGTTCAATCGCCCTATGATTCGCTGGTTCCGTCAAAGGTGGGCGATATGATCCAGAAAGTGGAGGCCAACCCGAATATCACGGTTAGGACCGAAACCGCTGTCGCTCGAATTGCCGGGCAACCCGGCGAATTTACCGTGACCATGAAGAAACCCGGTGAAAAAATCGAGTTTGATGTGCCCTATCCCTTGCCGGAAGAGATGAAATACGACGACAGCGGCAAGGAGCTTGATAATGAAACGCTCATGGCGCGTTACATGGAATACAACGAGGGGCGCAAGGACATTTTGACCATTGATCCCAACGGCGAGCCGTTTGGCGCCGTTATCCTGGCGGCGGGCTGGCGGCCGTATGAACCCAAAGATGACGAATTTGCCCATTTGGGCTATGGCCAGATTCCGGACGTCGTAACCAACTATCAGTTCGAAGAGATCGCGTCCAGCGGTAAAATCCTGCGGCCTTCCGACGGCAAAGAGGCCAAATCGGTTGTGTTCGTTCAGAGCCCGGGCGCGGAAGAAGACGACAGTGATTTTTCCTATACAGGGGCGGTGACAAGCATGGTGGCCCTTAAGCAGGCCAAGTATCTGAGAGAGGATTATCCGGACGGCAAGGCCTATATTGTCTATCAGCACATGCGCACCCCGGGGCTTTCTGAGAATTTTTATAAAGCCTTGCAGGAGGAACCCGGGATATTTATGACCAAAGGCGAAATCACGGGGGTTTCCAAAAATGGGGACGGCATGATTGTCGACGCCAGCCATACGCTTTTGGGTGGAGCCATTCAGATCAAAGCGGATATGGTAGTTCTGGCCACCGGCATGGTCCCGGTGACGGCTGACAATCCCACCATTAACCTGGCCTATCGGCAGGGCCCCGGTTTTCGGGACAACGAAATTTTCGATTGGTATGCGGACTCCAATTTTATCTGTTTCCCCTACGAGACTCAGCGGACCGGTATTTATGCCGCTGGCGCCATTCGCCGGAGCATGACGATCGAGGAGAGCATAGAGGATGCGTCAGGTGCGGCGCTCAAAGCGGTTCAATGTTTGGAGTGTGCCAATCGCGGTATCTCAGTGCATCCCCGAACGGGTGATATGGCTTTCCCTGAATTTTTCTTTCAACGCTGCACCCAATGTAAGCGGTGTACGGAAGAATGCCCCTTCGGCGCCCTTGACGATGATGAGAAAGGGACGCCGAAACCCAATATTACCAGATGCCGTAGGTGTGGAACCTGCATGGGCGCCTGTCCGGAGCGGATTATCGGGTTCGCCGACTACAACATCGACAGCGTCGGATCCATGGTTAAAGCCATTGGGGTTCCCTCAGAGGATGATTATGATGAACCGCCGCTTCGTATCCTGGGTCTGGTATGTGAAAATGATGCCTATCCCGCCTTGGATGTCGTCGGGCTTCACCGACAGTCCTATTCAGCCGATGTCCGCATAATCCCTGTCCGGTGCCTCGGCTCGGTGAATGTGATCTGGATCAAGGACGCCCTGTCTCAGGGCATGGACGGTGTGTTTTTACTGGGATGCAAACAGGGTGACGATTACCAATGCCACTTCGTCAAGGGCAGTGAGCTGGCGAACATCCGGATGCATAAAATCGGTGAAGCGCTCGCGAGTCTGGCCCTTGAAGAGGAGCGGGTGGCCCAGTACGAGGTCGCCATTGATGATTATGATAGGATTCCCGGCATCATTAATCAGTTTGTAGAAGACATCGAGGAACTCGGGCCAAACCCGTTTAAAGGCTTCTAAAATTGATTTGCCAGGTTTTGGGTTCATGCCGAAGATGGCAGATAACCAAACGGAAAGATAATGGCGGAAACAGCCAAGGCCAATAGGAGGTATGGAAATGGCGGAGAAAATCCTGGTCGAACCAGATGTTGATTTTATAAAGCAGCTCGGAGAGCTCGGCGGTGAATCGTTGAAGAAATGCTACCAATGCGCCACATGTTCGGTAGTCTGTCCGATTTCCCCGGATATACGGCCTTTCCCCCGAAAGGAAATGATTTCCGCGTCCTGGGGACTTAAAGATAAAATAATAAAAAACGGGGATATATGGCTTTGCCACAACTGCGGCGACTGTACCACCCAGTGTCCGCGGGGGGCAAAACCCGGCGATGTGATGGCCGCGGCGCGGATGTATACAATTATGTCGTATGCCCCGCCCAAGGCCCTCGGAAAAGCGGTCAATGATCCGAAAAAGCTCCCGATTGTCGGGGCGATACCGGCAGCGGTTTTTCTTGTACTCGGATTGGTGCTCAAGCTCTTCGGCGTTCACTGGCTTAACTTCACCCCCGGGCCTGACCCGCATGGAGAGATCGCCCATCACATGTTTTTTTCGACGTGGCTGGTCGATCTTGTGTTTATCCCGCTGTCCATTTGGGTGATCGCCGTATTTGCCCTTGGGCTTAAACGGTTTATCGCGGATATTCATGAAAATGCGTTGAGTGAGGGAAAAACGCAAAAGCAGACGATCGAACCGGTTGAGTTTTTGAAGGCCATTGGCCGGGTTATTCCAGTAATTTTAAAACACAATCGGTTCTCCGAGTGTGGAGAAAACAATGAGCGCTCCACCCCGCACATGATGGTCCTGTTTTCCTTTATCGGGCTTTTTATTGTGACCAGCATCTTTTTTGTCGTACTCTACGGTTTTGGTGTGCATGGGCCTTACTCCCAGCTCAACCCGGTCAAAATTCTGGCCAATATCAGCGGCATCGCCCTGGTTATCGGGGCCATTCTGCTCATGAGGCAGCGGGCGGCCAAAACGGACCAGGTCTCCACCTATCAGGACTGGTACCTGCTCTGGATGGTTCTGGGAGTCGGCGCCACGGGAATGCTGGCCGAGTTGACCCGCCTGGCGGATGCGGCATTCCTGACCTATCTGATCTATTTTATCCACTTGATGTTTGTTTTCAATCTGATTGCCTTTCTTCCGTATTCCAAGTTGGCGCATTTGGTCTATCGCACGGTCGCCATGGGTTACAGTGAATATTCCGGCAGGGATTCCATGACCAACGTTTAAAAAATCATATTATCGCTATTTTAAAAAGGAGGCTTCCGTCAGGATGTTGTTGACGGCAATGCCTCCTTTTTTTATATTTAAAAATGATGGCTTCGTAAAAAGCGATTTATTGCGCTGGCGCACCATTTTTGCAGAAAGTAACTCTGAAAAGCGTCCGCATTGTCATTTCGAGCGGTAGCGAGAAATCTTTAACAATCAAGATTCCTCGTCA
>JAGXLR010000040.1 GCA_018334555.1 Desulfobacterales bacterium | reverse complement strand
TGATAGAAAACGGGGCTCAGATCGACGCCTTTGGCGTGGGCACAAAAATGGGGGTCTCCGCAGACGCCCCGTATTTTGATATTGTATACAAGATGGTGCATTTCAAAGACCGGGACATCCGGAAGCTGAGCCCGGGCAAGGTCAACCTGGCGGGTGAAAAACAGGTGTTCCGCAAAACCGATTCAAGCGGCAAATACATCGAGGATATCATCGGGCTAAAGGACGAGGCCCAGCCAGCGGATGTCCGGCCGCTTCTGGAAACCGTTATGGAAAACGGCAAACGAACGGTTTCCGACCCGAGCCTGGATGACATCAAAAAAACCGTCAGGGAAAGTTTATCCAAGCTGGACAAGCCGTTTAAAGCTTTAAAGGCGGGCAAAGCGTTTCCGGTTAACCTAAGTGACCGTCTGCGCCGGGTTCAGGATGCATAGAATCATAAGCTGAATTTGGCTGCCAGAAATTAAAAACCATATTTTTTAAAAGGTTCTTCTCATGAAAAATTTAACTGTTTGTATTTTTCTCGTGCTGATTTGGAGCCCGGTTGTCTTTGGGTTTTCAGGCTCTGGGTCAGGCACGGAAGCCGACCCGTATGAGGTGGCAAGTGCAGCCCTGCTGGATGAAGTTCGGGACGATCTCACCGCCTACTACATTCAGACCGATCATATTGATTTGAGCGATTATTCAAACTGGACGCCCATTGCCGGCGGCGGCGCTGGAACCCTATTTGCCGGCTCCTATAACGGTGACGGCTACAAAATTGAAAATCTGACGATAGACCGGCCGAATACGATAAATGTGGGGTTGTTCGGCCATGTCGACAAAGGCGCTGTCATCCGAAATGTTCGCCTGGAAACAGTCGATGTCAAAGGCGCTAGGGGGACAGGCAGCCTTATCGGACGGGTCACAGGCAATACCGACACCCTGATCGAACGATGCTATGCCATTGGCGGCACCGTTGTCGGCGACGGGGCCACCGGCGGGCTTGTGGGATCTCACAATAGCGATCAAGAAACCCCCGGCTGCACCGACAATCCGATCATATCCCAATGCTACGCGGATATTGATGTGTCTTTTTCAGGCAAAGCAGGCGCTGGCAAAGACAAATTCGGCGGTTTAGCCGGGTGCTCCCAAAAAGGAACGATCATAGATTCCTACGCCCGGGGGGCAGTGACCGTAAATGATGCCGACGCCGTTCGCGTCGGCGGTCTGGCTGGATGCATCCTTTTACGAGGGGAAATCATTCGAAGCTTTTCAACTGGCGAGGTCACTTCACCAGGGGATAATGTCGGCGGACTTGTCGGCAATGTTACCGCCACCGGCGGCGGTGGCGGCGGTAATGTCGGGGTGGTCACCGACTCCTATTGGGACACTCAGACCTCCGGACTGACCACCAGCGCGGGCGGCACTGGAAAAACAACCACCGAGATGAAAACGCAATCCACATATACAAACTGGGATTTTAATACCATATGGGCCATTGATTCCACTCAAAACGATGGATATCCATATCTGCTATGGGAGGACTATGTCCAGCCGGACTCAGGGGATCCGCCCGAACCGCCGGAGCCGCCGGTTGTCCCAAAAAGCCCGCGGGCCATTCACTTGGACGGAATCATCGACCGGATTCATGTCCCGCATGATGCCACGCTGAATGTTAATGGCGATAGCGCTCTTTCCGTGGAAGCTTGGGTGAAAAAAGACTCGGACCAGACCGATGAGATTGCCGTTGTTTACAAAGACAGGGCCTATGGCCTGTATCTGGAAAACGGCAACGAACCCGCATTTACGATTTACGAAAACAGCACCACCCATCAGACGGCGTCATCGGAATTATCGCTGGAAACAGATCGTTGGTATCATCTGGCCGGCACCTTTGATGGGACTTATATTCGCATATACATAGACGGGTATTTACATGATACCTACACTTACGGCGCAAGCGTAACCATCAATGATGACGGGGAACCCCTCGGTATCGGGGCGGATGTTGATCCGGTTGAAACCAACACCGGAAAAATTTTTCACGGCACCATTGACGAGGTCCGCATCTGGGATCGAGCCCAAGGCGAAACCCGGCTGCGCGAGACGATGTGTAAAAAAATCACTGATACCGAAACCGACTTTGGAGATCTCCAGGGTTACTGGCGCCTTAATGAAGAATCCGGACAGACCTGCGATGATGATTCCGGCAATGACAACACCGGCACCATCTATTCCGGCAACCGGGTTTGCTCCGGGGCGCCTATCGGCGACGAAAGTGACCATGATTACGATAGCTTTGATGTAACCCTTTCCCATCCGGACGGCGACCAGTTAACTGCAGCATCAAGCGGCGGGACATGGAGCACCAGTGATCTTTCAGGTATTCATGTATACCGCATTGACGAGGCGCCCAATAACACCGCCGCCCCGTTTGGAACGAATAATTTCAATGATTCGCTAAGGTTTTGGGGCGTTTTTGTAACCGGCGGCATCAATCCAACCTACACCATGATTTACAATTATGCCGGTTATCCAAGGATAACCGATGAAAACAGCCTGCAAATGATTTACAGGAATAACAACTGTGCATCATGGAAGGCTTTAAATGCAGAGCTTGATACAGGAGCTGATACGCTTACCAAAGAAGGGCTTTCAGGTACCCAGTTTATTGTGGGATCAGACGTAGATCCCAGAAATACCATTAATTATGACGGCTCAGATGATTATGTGGGAATAACGGACAGCACAAACTCCCAGCTGGATCTGGATGACAACGGAACCCTGGAGGCATGGATATACCCGGAGTCTTTCGCCACCGGCGCGGGAATTTTATACAAGGGCGGTACCGGAGCCAATACCGTTTGCTACGGGTTTGGCTTCGGCAGCGACACAGGAAATCTTTTTACCGGCGGAACCAATAAAAACATCGGGTTTGCCATTGGCAATACAGGCGGCGGACATTACCTGCTAACCGGATCAAAAAACCTTCGTTCGGACAATTGGTACCATGTGGCCTGTACTTGGGAAAACGCCGCAACAGATACACGGGCCATATATTTAAACGGCATCCAGTATGCCTTTTCAACGGCTACGATAACTAATGCGACCACTCAAAATGATCAGGACCTTCGCTTTGGCATGCAACAAATTAGTAATATTTATTTTGACGGCCGAATTGACGAAGTCCGTATTTGGGATATCACCCGTTCACAGACGCAAATACGGGATACCATGTGCCAAAAACTGACCGGCAACGAGACCGGTTTGGTCGGCTATTGGCGGTTTGACCGAGAAACCTCAGACACCAGCACGCCGGACTATGACTATGGCACAAAAAACAACGGCACCATGTATAATTTCGGGTCGGTTTTAGACGACCGGATTTGTTCTTCAGCGCCCATCGGCGATGATAGCGGGTATGGGTATGGCACAACTACGACATATTCCTTTGCCACGGTTTCTCACCCGGATGGCGACTACCTGTTTGCCACCGAAGACACCGGCACCTGGAATGACAGCTACTCCGGCATTCAGGTTTACCGGGTGGATGAGGCACCGGTCTATCCGCCGGACATCGCGACAAGCCCTTATGCCTATGGAACCGTTATTGGCCTTACCCCGCCATCCGGCTGGTCATCCATAGACTATTACCGGTATTGGGGCGTCTATATCACGGACCGGGACAACTCACCCAAGTATAAAGTCGAATATCATTATTGTATGGGCACGGCGGATACGAACTGCAACCCGAGCGTGCCGGATGATGAAAGCGTCCTAGCGCTTGCCAAAAGGGACCATTACTGCGATCGCACCTGGGAAGATTCGGGCGCAACATTACTTTCCGCCAATAATTACCTGTTTGCTACAGGGCAAACCGATACCGAATACGTGCTTGGCGGCACCAATCAGCCGCTGGCCATTTCCCTGATCTCCTTTATCGCGGATGTGGATGCGGCCAAGGAATGTATTGATATTTCATGGGAAACCGCTACAGAAGTAGATACCATCGGATATTACCTGTGGCGCAGCATCAGCCGGGATGGCGATTATGAAAAAATAGAGGCCAGTTTTGTCAGCGCAAAAGCGGTGGATTCAGTCCATGGAGCCAAATACGCCTACCGGGATTGTGACGTTTATCTGGGAGAGGATTCCTCATATTATTACAAGCTCGAAGAAGTGGACATGGACAACACCAAGGAGAACCCATTTTACGGCCCCATCGGCCCGGTTTCCAAAGACGGTGGCGCAAATCAAATTTCAAGCGCCAAAAGTTCCGGCGGCAGTTCCGGCGGCAGTTCGACCTGTTTTATTTCATCAATGCAATAAACTCCCAAGATTTCTCGTCGCCGCTGCTCCTTAAAATGACAGGCGGGCGGTCCTAAACAAATGACTTTGGACCTCATACCAGAATTGATGTTCAGGAGGCGCATATTCGAAAAGCAATCTATTTCACATTGATTTTGCTTCTGCTCCTGCCGTTAACAGGCTATGCAGCCAACATGGACCCCCGGCCCAACCGAACCGGGCTTAAAATTGAAACCCAAGAGGCCGGCTTCTACCGGATTACCGGCCAGGATATGGCGGATGCCGGCGTTGAGCCAACATCCATTAACCCCTCGACGCTGCGGATGTTTCACCTGGATACGGAAATCGCGATCCGGGTAACGGCTTCCGGCAGCGCATTTCAGCCAAGCGACGGGCTAGAATTTTATGCGGAGGGTCTTGACAACCAGTATACCGGCACGGATGTTTACTGGCTTTATTGGAACGGGGCGGACGGCAGACGGATATCATCAGTAGACGGCGGGGTGTCCGGCGGCAATACCCCGCTCACCAGCTTTAATATGCTTTTGGTTTTTGAAGAAAACAACCAGATTTGGACCGATACACCGGGAGCACCTGAAACCGACTACTGGTTCTGGGAGAAACTGACCGGTCCGGAAAGTGTTCAGTACGATATCTTTGCACCGGAACCGGCGGCCGATACCACCGGCGCCGAATTACGCGTTATATTTCAGGGAAAGGCTGAAGCCGCCGATTCACCAGCCCATGGGACGACGATCTCGCTAAACGGCCAAGCGCTTAAAACCGATACCTGGACCGGAAACAACGCCTATACTCAGACCGCAGCCGTTCCCAGCGACCTGTTACTTCCCGGCACCAATACGGTAAAAATTAATTCCACCGGGACTCCCCGGGATGTGATCTACATCAACCGGATTGCGCTCACCTATTCCCGGCGTCTGACGACTTCCAAGGGGTACCTGGCTTTTCAAGTCAATTCAGAGGAGCCAAAACCCGTTCAAATCTCCGGGTTCAACCAAGCAGACATACGGATTTATGATGTCACAGCGCCCGAGGCCGTCAAACGGATGGCCAACATTGATGTCGCAGTTGATGGCAGCCGATATGCAGCCACATTTACCCATCAAAGCGGCGGCAAAACATACATCGCGTTGACCCCGGACGCGATGGCGAAACCCGCTAAAATGAACCGCCAGCCCGGAACCAACTTAAAGAACGTATCAAAAGGGGCGGATTATATCCTGATCACTACTTCCGAGATGGCGACAGGGCTTTCTAAACTCACAGAGCTTCGGCGGCGGCAGGGCTACCGGGTGGAGACGGTAGATATTGAAGATATTTACAACACATTCAGCTTTGGCCGGTTTGATCCGGCGGCCATCCAGAATTTCCTTGATTATGCCTATCACAGCTGGCAGCCACCGGCCCCACAGTTCGTCCTTCTGGCAGGCGATGCCAACATCGACTACCGGGATTATATCCGCACCGGCAAAAAAAATATCGTGCCGGTGCATTTGAGCGCCACCCCGGAACTGGGGCTGACCCCTTCGGATAACTGGTATGCCGCCGTGGACGGCGATGACCCTATTCCGGATCTTTATATCGGGCGCATTCCCGGCAACACCGATGAAACCGTCCGCAACATCGCTTACAAACTGGTGCGTTACGAAACCGGCGATTTTGCGCCTAAACAGGCCCTGTTTGTCGCTGATGACGAAGAGGCGGTATTTGAAAACTTAAATGAGGACCTGATTGGCTACCTCCCGGGCGATTTTACCGCGCAACGGGTTTATACCCGACGCTATGATCAAATTAATCAGGCCACGTCAGATATTCTGGACGCCCTGGATGCTGGGATGCTCATCACCAATTTTATGGGCCACGGCGATGTGACCCGCTGGGGCGCGGAACCCGTGGGCGAGGGCGGCGAGTTCATCCTGGATCCCAGCGATTTAAATGGGCTTTCCCATCTGAACCGACCGACCTTTGTGGTGGCGCTTGACTGCCTGAACGGCTACTTTGCCCAGTCGTCTAAATATAGTCTGGCCGAAGAATGGGTCATGGCAGAGGCCTCCGGCGCCGTGGCCTGTTATGCCCCGAGCGGGCTGTCTCTTCAATGGGAGCATGAGAACCTCGGCAGGAACCTCTTCTCCCGGATATTTATCGACAAAACCCGCATCATCGGCAAGGCAACCACCGAAGCCAAGCTCGACACCCTTTTTCAGGGCGGGACGGAAAAAATCCTCACGGTGTTCAACCTTATCGGCGATCCGGCCACCCGCCTGGCCGTCTTTCGGAACCCGGCAGACAGGGTAATCGCCCACACCATATCCGCCAATGCCGGCAGCGGCGGCAGTATCAACCCCTCCGGTCATGTGCCCGTGTTTGAGAACGGGACTGAAGCCTTTTCCGCATCGCCGGCAGAGGGATATGAAGTGGCGGACATCCTTGTGGACGGGGTTTCTCAAGGGCCTTCAGACGCATACACATTCAAAAACGTGACCGCCGACCACCAGATCCAGGTCAATTTTCAGGATGCCGGGTCCTCAGGCGGTGGCGGCGGCGGTGGCGGCGGCGGATGCTTCATTGGATCCGCATTTCACTCAAATAGGTATTAGGTTTTGGGTGTTGGGTGTTGGGTGTTGGGTGTTGGGTGTTGGGTGTTGGGTGTTGAAGGTCCCATAAAAAACTATAGATACCGCCGCGGCGATGTCAATCGCCTTTCTCCGCGTCGCATCTTCCTGCGTTATGCCGCCCCGCCCACTGCCTTTCGTAACATCTCTTAAAAGGGGTTGCATCTCTCGGATGGCCTGGGGTAAAAGAAACCTTACTTGATGGCTTCGTAAAAAGTCCAATATCTGTGTTGCGCTGCATCCCTCGGAATTTCACGTACAGCTAAGTACGCTGCATTCCTCGGGATTTTGCGCGCCTTGATCTTGAACTTTTTACTTTGCCATCCTAAAATCGACTTTTTACGAGGTTGTCTTACTTGAATTCCGGAACAATGTGATTTATTTTTACCTGAGCGATTTATTCCGCTTAGATAAAACATAACGGAGCGGCTTCGAACCGATCCGTAAAGGAGTTGTTCATATGCACTATGAAGGCTTTATTATCCGCCCGCCCAGCGAGGCGAACAGCATCCTGCTTCAGGTCACCGTGGGGTGCTCGCATAATAAATGTACGTTTTGCGGCACATACAAAAACGAACGGTTCAAAATAAAGTCCGACGATGTCATCATGGAGGACATCGCATTTGCCGCCAAACATTGCAAAAATCAGGATCGGCTGTTCATATGCGACGGCGACGCCCTGATTGTTCCCCATAAACGGCTGCTCAATATTCTCAAGGAAATCGAAACGCAGCTGCCCTGGGTCCACCGCGTCGGCATATACGCCAACGCCAAGGGCATAAAGATGAAGACCGACGAAGAGCTCCGGGAGCTGCGCGCCCACGGGCTACAAATCGCCTATATGGGTCTCGAGACCGGCGATGACGTAACGCTTAAAAACGTTCGCAAAGGCGTCTCCGCCCAGACCATGATCGACATGGGCCAAAAAATCCGGGCCTCCGGAATAAAACTTTCCATAACCGTTCTTTTAGGCCTTGCCGGCCGGAAACGCTCATCGGTTCATGCCGAAGCCACCGGCAAAGTGCTGACTGCCATTGATCCGGAATACGTCGGCGCGCTGAGCCTGATGCTGGTACCCGGGACGCCGCTCTATGACGACTATGAGGCCGGCCGCTTTGAGCTGCTCGACGCGACGGAAATGCTCTCGGAGCTACGGACCATGTTCGCCCATACGGAGCTTTCAAACGGTCTGTTTCACGCCAACCATGCGTCCAACTACCTGCCCATCCGGGCCAAACTCCCGGAAGAAAAGGAAAAAACGTTGCAGCTCATTGACTCCGCCCTTCAAGGAAACGTATCATTGAAACCCGAATTCTTAAGAGCCTTATAAGGAGCCTGAGTGATGAAGGATTGTCTGACCGATGCCCAAACCGATATCGACACGCTGTGCATCAACACCATCCGCGCCCTTTCCATGGATGCCATTCAAAAAGCCAAATCCGGCCATCCCGGCGCCCCGATGGGAATGGCCCCGGCCGCATTTGTTCTCTGGAAAAATCATCTCCGGCATAACCCTGAAAATCCGGAATGGTACGACCGGGACCGGTTTGTTCTCTCCGCCGGCCACGCATCCATGCTCCTATACAGCCTTCTTTATCTGTTCGGCTATAACGTGAGCCTAGATGATATCAAAGCCTTCAGACAATGGAAAAGCATCACCCCGGGGCACCCGGAACATCGAATTACAGCGGGCGTTGAGACCACGACCGGCCCCCTCGGCCAGGGGATTGCCAATGCCGTCGGCATGGCCATGGCCGAACGCCATCTGGGCAGCCTTTTCAACCGGCCGGGCAACCAGATTGTGGATCATTATACCTACGTCATGTGCGGTGACGGGGACCTTATGGAGGGCATTTCTTACGAAACCGCCTCTCTAGCCGGTCATTTAGGCCTCGGCAAGCTCATCTGCCTATATGACGACAACAGCATTTCCATTGAAGGAAATACGGCCATTACGTTTACCGAAGATGTCACCGCACGGTTTAGGGCCTGCAACTGGCAGGTCATTTCAGTGACGGATGGAACCCATGTGGATGCCATTGACGAGGCGATTTCAACGGCCAAACAGGAGACCGCAAGGCCCTCGATGATTATCCTTCGGACCCAGATTGCCTACGGCAGCCCCAACAAGCAGGGCTCGGCAAACGCCCACGGCGCGCCCCTGGGAGAGGATGAAGTGACGCTTACCAAGCAGTGCCTCGGCTGTCCGGCGGACCCGTTGTTCTGCGTACCGGAAACGGTCCTGAGCTACTGCCGGGAGGCGGCAAAGTCCGGCAAAGAATTGGAGGCCCGATGGCAAGACCTGTTCAATGGCTATCAGAAGGAATTCCCCGAACTGGCCAAAAATTTTCTGGACATGCAGGACCGGGGACTGATCAAAGACTGGGAGGCGAACATACCGGTGTTTACTTCCGATGACGGCGATATCGCCACCCGAAAGGCATCCGGGGCCGTCATCAACGCCATTGCCGACAAGATCCCCGGCCTGATTGGCGGCTCCGCCGACCTTGGCCCATCAAACAAAACGCTTATCGATGCCTCCCCCGATTTCCAGAAGGAGACTCCCACAGGCCGAAATCTGCGCTTTGGTGTGCGCGAACATGCCATGGGCGGAATTTTAAACGGCATGATACTACATCACGGCCTTCGCCCCTATGGCGGCACGTTTCTGGTATTCGCCGATTATATGCGCCCGGCCATCCGGCTGGCCGCATTGATGAAACAGCCCGTCATCTACATATTTACCCATGACAGCATTTCCGTGGGGGAAGACGGACCAACCCACCAGCCGGTGGAGCAGCTGGCCTCGCTTCGGGCGATTCCCAACCTGACAGTTATCCGTCCGGCGGATGCCAATGAAACGGCTGCTGCATGGCAAAGCGCCATTATGAGCGACGACGCACCGGTAGCCCTTATTTTAAGCCGCCAAAAGCTTCCGATTATCGACCGAAGCCGTTACGCACCGGCGGATCAGCTGAAAAACGGCGCCTATGTGCTCGCTGATACCGATAATACGCCGGATCTTATTCTGATCGGCACCGGCTCAGAGGTCCATATCTGCCTTGCGGCCAGGGAGGCGCTGGCCAAACAGAATGTGGCCGTCCGGGTGGTAAGCATGCCGAGCTGGGAACTGTTCGACCGGACGCCCAAAGAATATCAGGACGAGGTGCTTCCGCCGCATGTGGGACCCCGGATTGCGGTGGAGGCAGGGATTCCCATGGGTTGGGAGCGCTATATCGGCAGAGACGGCAAGATGATCGGCATGCATCGGTTCGGGGCATCTGCGCCCGGGGAGGTGATGCTTGAAAAATTCGGGTTCACGGCCGAAAATATTGTCGAAACCGCGCTTGGGCTTTTTAAAAAAGCTTAAATCGCCTTTTAAGAAGCTGTTAATCGTTTGAGCCGGGACAGCTGCTGCCAATTGAAAGCCGGCTGGCAGGGGAATATGGCGTTGTTCGTATATATCGGGTCCGCCTCCAGATCATAGCGCGAGGCTCTGACCGCAGCCGGCCACATAGCGGTCTGCGGAATGGGACTATAGTAGGCAAGGATGGGGGCAATTCCGGTCTGCTTGACCATACGGATGGCGTTTTCCACCGCAGCCATCTCCTGGCCGGGCAGCCCGACCAACAGATAGGCCCCGAGCCGATCCGAGGTGAATCCGGCTTCCCGCAGATAGGCAGCCGCCTGAAAAAACTCGCCCTCCCGAACCTTGCGGTCCATGGTCCGCCTATCAAAATCAAGGGTTTCAAGCCCCAGCCGAAGCGTTGAGACGCCCGCCGCCGCCATCAGGCGAGCGGTTTTTTTTGTAATTTCGCGGATATGCACGGCGTTGGGCGTATGAAGCCGGATATCCAGGCCGGCCCCTATGATCCGTTCGAACAATGGAACGGCATGTTTCTCCGAATTAACGAGCAGGGCATCGTCGTAGAAGGCAAAATTTTTCACCCCGTAATTGTCATACCAATACCTGATCTCGCCGAGCACATGCTCCGGGGATTTAAGCATCCGCCGGGGCTGAAGGATATTTGAGGCGCAGTAATCGCACGAATAGGGGCACCCCAAGCTCGTCAGGAGCGGGACATAACCGATTTCGCGCTGCAGATCAAAAGCGGGACAAGGATAGCTGTCCAGATTGTCCGAATCGAAGCGCTGCGCCTTAGCCCTGCCCGTGTATTTTTCCACGACACCCAGAATTTGGTCCGCAGCCGCCCCTTCGAAAATGGCCGTCGCACCCGTCGCGCGCTTCGCGTGATCCCGGCAGAGCGTGGCATAGATCCCGCCCAAAACGACCGGGGCCTCCGGAAAAAAGTGGCGCAGCTCGCGGACGGTTTCTGCCACCCCGGGATACCAGTACGTCATGAGGCCGGTCACAAGGATTAAGTCCGGATTTGGGCTCTGTGCCAGATCCTGCCTGAACCATTCCGGCCGGATGCCGTATCTGGAAAAATATCGGGGCACATCGAAGAGCCCTTCTGGCTTCGCTAGCCGCTCCTTCAGATAGGGGCCTCTGCCGCCTCTCTTGGCGGGATCGACCGGGTTGTTCCGGGGATGAAACCGGTCCAGACAGTCTATATAGGATACAGAGAAACCGTGGGCTCTTAAAATTCCAGCTAACCAAAGCAGGCCGTAGGGCTTGGCCCACACGTCATAGGCGGCAAAATCATGAATCCAGGGGTTTACCAGCAGAATATGCGGGAATTGCGGCTTCAAGTGGGCTAATCGAATTCGTTGTCAAAATACTGCATGGAGGTCTTTTTGAGCTCACGGCGGCTAAATAGCATCGTATAGTCGGAAAGGCCGATATCATCGGATATCTTCCGGGCAATCTCGCGGCATTCATCTTCATCGGATGCATGAACCATGGTGTAGAGGTTATACGGCCATTGCGGGGCCGGATCCCGCCTATAACAATGGGTGACCGCATCATATGCCGCAATCTGCTCCCCTACGTCGTCAATCAAGGCCTCGGCTACCTGCCAGGCCACCATGGCGTTGGCATTGAAACCGGATTTCTGGTGGCGGAGCGTGGCCCCGAAGCGACGGATCACCCCCCGCTGATAAAGGTCTTTTACCACTGAAATGACGGTTTCTTCATCGACACCGGCCGTTTCAGCGATTTCGCGATATGGCCGCGGGGTAACCGGGATATCGCCCTGGAGGGCCGCGATTATTTTTTTCTCCAGATCGTTTGGCATGGTATATATAGGGTTTAGGGTCTAGGGTAAAAAAAATAGTGCCAGCTCACCGGTCAGGGAAAAGGCGGCGAATATCTTCCTCGGTGGCCTTACAGATGCCGCGCTCCGTTATAAATCCGGTCACCAGACGGGCCGGGGTGACATCAAAGGCATAGTTGCCGGCCGGGCTCGTCTCGGGCATCAGAAGATAACCGGGCTCGCCCTTGAAGCCGGGCATGTATCTTACCTCGTCCGGATCGCGCGTTTCGATCGGAATGTCCGCCACGCCGTCCTGAATGGTCCAGTCAAAAGTAGACGAGGGAAGCGCCACGTAAAACGGAATATCATTGTCTTTTGCCGCCAGGGCTTTCAGGTAGGTGCCGATCTTGTTTGCCACATCGCCGGTATACGTCGTGCGGTCCGTTCCCACAATCACCATGTCGACAAGACCATGCTGCATCAGGTGGCCGCCCGCATTATCGACAATAACCGTATGGGGCACACCCTGCCTGCCCAGTTCCCATGCGGTCAACCGGGCGCCCTGGTTCAACGGACGGGTCTCGTCGACCCATACGTGAATATCGATGCCCTTTTTAAAGGCCTCGTAAATCGGCGCGGTGGCGGTGCCGTATGCGATGCAGGCCAGGCTCCCGGCGTTGCAGTGGGTCAGAATGTTTACCGGCGCGCCGGATTTCCGCCCGGCGATCGGCTCAATCAGTGCCAGGCCATAACGGCCGATGGCTTGACAATTCTGTACTTCTTCCTCGGCAATTTCGGCGGCCTCATCCCGCGCGGCGCGAATTCGGGCGGAACCGTCCGATTGGGCCGTCACCCTGTTAATGCTCCGATCCACCGCCCATGCCAGGTTGACCGCTGTAGGGCGCGCGGCCTTGATCCGTTCGGCCTCACGGCGGATAAATGCATCCTCGGCGGCGGCATCTCCCGCGTTTTTGAGCGCCACAAATACGGCATAGGCGCCGGTAGCCCCGATCAGCGGGGCGCCGCGAACGACCATTGCCTTGATGGCATATATGGCATCATCGACTGTGGCCAGCTCCAAAGTTTCAAAATGATGGGGCAGCTTCCGCTGATCGATTACCTTGACCCGATCCGATACCTCATCATGCCATATGGGACGCATTAAAGACTCGTCCATGTTTTTTGCCGCCCCTATTCTTCTCCGGCCTCGCAAAGCCGTACCGTGAGTTTGCCCCGACCCGGCAGGGACTTCATATCCTTGTATTGCAGCAGGACTCCGTCTTGCGCCCGATACCAGTAATATCCATGCCAGACATAGGATAAAAGCCCGGTTAGCCCCAATCGAATTTTTTTCGCTTTTTCCTTTTTCCCGTTGACCCGAATGGTTTCGACCGCTTTTTTCTCAGCCCTTAATTTTACAAGGCTCAGGTTGTCGGGACGAATCATCCAGAACTCAATGGACTGCCGATCGCTCCGAACAAAACAGCTCAGGGAATAATACAGGGACTGAAACCAGGGGAGCCCATCCTTGTTTAACTGTTTATGGACCGGCTCCCCTGAGGAGGTGCCGGAGATGGTAATCTTATTGCCGTCCCGCTCCGCGCGCAGCCGTTTGCTTTTTTTATCGACCGCCCAAAGATAGGTGTTTCCGGTATTATCGCAATGGGCCAAATAATGCTTGCTGTCATCAATCAACGACATGACAGCCACTCCCTCGGCAATCGGTTTTACCTGAAAATGCCGGTTTCGGATTTTATCGCCCAGATGTTCCCGGTAGTGAAGATCCTGCCGGTTGCCCGCATAGGCATCGGTGACGATAATTAAAACCGCCAGAGCGATCCCGCCCATACGAAGAACCCATCGTCTACCCATACAATACTTCCTTTTCTATAATACACAATTTTTACTGCCTGGATACAGGCAGAATATTTTTTTATAGGCTTATCAACCAATCGTCAATAGTCTTTGCAACAAAGGTTTTATCTTGACATGAAATATTTTTATAGTTTCTATTTGTCAAATTATTTTAGGTTATTATTTTTTAAATGGGCTGTCGCCCATCAAGGAAGCAATTTAGGTTATAACAAGCTGAATTAAAATAGATTATGAAATCGTTGGGTCAAACCCTAGCCATTGTCTGCCTTGCCCTTATCGCCGGATTCGGCTTCAATGCCGTGCGCAGCGACGGGATATGTCTGGACTGCCAGTGGCCGATCGAATCCCAGGCCGACGCCGCAACGGCCAACCCGTTGAGAATTTCGCTCAAACGGGCGGCAAGCCTGTATAAAAAGGATAAAGCGGTATTCATTGACGCCCGACCGGTATCCGCATATGAATCCGGCCATATTAAGGGGGCGCTCAACCTTCCCTGGGCGAAGGCTGAAGAAACCTGTTTCAAAATTTTACAAAATATCCCCGTTCAAAAAACAATCGTCACCTATTGCAGCGGCGAGGCATGCGAGCTTTCTGACTTGTTGGCCTCATTTTTAAAAGATCTCGGCTATCCCCATGCAAGATCACTGCACAACGGGTGGCAGCGTTGGAAAGAAAACGGATTGCCGCAGGCATATCCTGAAGGTTAATTCAGTAACAGATGGCTGAAAATCGTTATACCCCAACGTTTGCGGAGACGCCCGCCGAAGGGGCTGCATCCAGCGCCAAACCGGGCAGGCATCATCTTTATTCAAAACTGGACCGGTGGGCTTTTTCCGTACTGCGGTTCATCATCGGCGGGATTTTCGTGTACGCCGCAATTCCAAAAATCATTGAACCGGGCGCATTCGCCAAAGTCATATACAACTATCAGATTCTGCCGAATATGCTGGTCAAGCCGGCGGCTATCATGCTGCCGTGGCTGGAATTGTTTGCCGGCGCGTTTATCATTCTGGGCGTTTGGCTGGAGGGTGCGCTGATTATTTATAACCTGCTGATGCTCATCTTTATTGCCGCCCTGATATTCAATACCGGCCGGGGGCTTGATATCCATTGCGGCTGTTTTTCCCAGGAGCCCGAGGATATGATTAATATGGGCACGATTATCCGGGATCTGTTGATTTTTGTGCCGGCCGCGTATCTTTTGGTCCGTGTCTTTGCGAAACCGGCGAAGCAAACGGATGACCGGTAGGTTCGACCTCCCTGAACCCTACCTAAAAACAACTTTTACCAGATACTATTGCTGCTTAAAACCCACAAAAAAAGCCCTGACCGCATTTTATGCCATCAGGGCTGAATATATATAAACCCGCAATCCAAGCAGGCGGGATTCGTCAGTTTGAAAAAATGTAATTAGAAAAAATGATGGGGTCCTGTCAAGCAAAAATTTTATCAATTTAGGTATAATTAAGTTGGGCCAATGGTTTCGCAAAAAGCGGTTTATACCGCTGATGCGGCATTTTTGCAGAAATCATGGCAGAATATCCGGCTGACATTGATTTTTTTCATACAGTTGTATATACAAAGATACACTCTTCTTTGGCTCGTTGTCTTGGCTGCTGTCGAGGACGGCAGCGAATGATTTTTAAAACGTCCCCTAAAAATACGGTGGGTTACCATAAAACCCGATTAATACCCCGTAAAAGGGGAAACGAAATTTTGCCCTGGATATGCGCCGGCATCTATTTTGCTTCTATTCATATGGTTTATTGCAGACAATGGCTATATAGGCACACTATAGGGGTTGATCACTTCGGAGCCGAAAAAAATTGAATGATGTTGACCACATATTTCAGCTTTTGAAAGAAAATGAGGCCGTCCTCAGGAAATTCCATTTGCTGGAATCCAAGATTCTCGCCGTACTGAATTTAAAAGATTTCTTTGAAAGCCTGTTAAATGAAATGATGCACATCTTCCGGATGCCCTATGTCTGGATGACGGTTATCGAGAACAGCAAACTGGCGGAGATCATCGATTGGGTGGAAAACTCCGAAATAATCAAGCAACGCATCAATTTAATGAATAAAGATGAATTTCTGGGCTTTTTCAACCAGTTTTCCAAACCCCTCCTGTTAAATACGGACCTAACCCCATATCACGCTTTTTTCCCAAAGGGTAAGATCTATCCGGTGCGCTCAATCGCCCTTTCCCCGGTATTTATCGATGGTGAAATCGTCGGTACGCTCAACCAGGGGGATATTAAACAGGAAAGGTTTGAAGCGGACATGGACACCTCGCTGCTTGAACAGCTGATGGTTAAAATTTCCCTCTGCCTTTCAAACGTTCTGGCCCATGAAAGAATTCAATTTTTTGCCTATCACGACCCTTTGACCGGACTCTTAAACCGGCGGGCCTTTGAGTCTGAATTTCAGCGTGAATTCAGCAGGGTTCAGCGCCATAATCTGTGCCTCAGTCTGGTATTCTCAGATCTGGATGATTTCAAAAATATTAATGATCGATACGGCCATGAAACCGGCGACCGGGCCCTGCAGTACATAGCGAATACGATAAAATCGCTTTCACGAAAAGAAGACATCGTTTCCCGCTTTGCCGGCGATGAGTTTGTCATCCTGCTTCCTGAAACGTCCGCGGACAAGGCCGAATTCTTCATGGCGCGGGTAAAAAACTATCTTGCTGCCCACCCGATGAAAACGGATTCAGACGCACTGCACCTCAGTTTGAGCAGCGGCATCGCCTCCACAAAAGACATGGATGGCACACAGCCGGCGCATCTGCTCAAAAAAGCCGACAAAGCCCTATATTCTGTTAAATATACAAAAAAAGGCGAAAGGGGGCGGCAGGCAAGAGGCCCTACTTGAATCGATCGTCGGATTTACGGTCGGAAAGGCTTTTTTGGGTTTTTTCAAGCCATCCGGTCCGGACCCGACCCCGGGCGTCAAATTGCGGCGCATATGGCTTGATGTCCAAAAGGGGCGTGCCGTCTAAAATATCCACATTTCCAAGATACAGCACCCCATCCGCGATTTTTTCCAGACAGACCACCGATAGCCCGATCGGATTGGGCCGCTTTGGCGCCCGAGTGGCAAACAGGCCCCTGATTTCTGAATCCATGAAAGGCACAATCTCCAGATTGAAGCCATTACTCCGGTGAAAGTGGTACAAAAGATAGATATGGGAGAAGCCCTCCAGATCTTTGAGCCCCGCTTGATAGGGGCCATAAATTTCAGCCCTACCCTTTACGTCAGCGGCGTTTGCCGGTTGGATGGGCATGCCCTCAAGTTCTGTAAATGGGGAGTGGATAGTTCCAATGGGTTCGAATTCGATCTTCATATGCTCACAAAATGGGCCCAACCGTTTTCCCGATTGAGCCGTGGTTTTTTTGGTTCCCGTAGGCTGAGTCCGGTTTATTTATGATGGATAATAGCACACAGACAGCTTCTTAAAAAGCGGTTTATGCCTCAGCCGCGGCATTTTTGCAGAAAGTAACGCAAAAAAATCATAATCATTTTCCCACCAAAGGGCCAGGCGACATTTGGGATCGAGCCGCCAGGCCGCTGGAAAAATTTTTTTGCACCGCGGCCCCAACGGGACTATTATTTTTTCCACAACAAAACGTATAATAAGACAGGAACATTAATGAAACACTGGGTCGCAAAAAAACTGATATGCCCGGATTGTCTGCCCGAAGAGATCCCTCTGGAACTTTTTAGCCGTCAGGAGGCATCCGACGATATCATCGAGGGGGAGCTCAAGTGCCCGGCCTGCGGCCGCGGCTACCCCATCCGAAACAGAATCGCCCGGGTGCGGCCGCAAAAAGCGCCCTGGATACAAAGCGCCAATAGCGGGAAGAATGGGTACAACGCCCCCTTGATGCTGTCCGCCTACCTATGGAGTCATTTCGGGGATCTGTTGGAAGACGCGCGGGCAACCGATGCCTACAGGATCTGGTCCAACAGTTTCCAACCCACCCGGGGCGACGCCTTAGATATTGGTTGCGCGGTCGGGCGGCTTTGCCTTGAGCTCTCCAAAAACCATGACCGGGTCATCGGCGTGGACACATCGGCCGCCTTTATTGCCAAGGCCAAGGAAATTATCTGCCGCAGAGAGCTTGACTTTGATTTGATCGTTGAGGGCCACCTCACCCAGAAACATCATCTGAAATTCAAAAAGGGATGGCATTTTGATAATGTCGATTTTATAGTGGCCGATGCCCTGTCGCTGCCTTTCCGGCGGCATGATTTTGCCAGTGTCGCGGCCATCAATATCCTGGAAAAAGTACCAGAGCCCCTCAGGCACTTGGCGGAAGTCAACCGGGTCCTGCGTCCGGAACAATCCATGTTTCTCTTTTCCGATCCCTTTTCTTGGGACGAAGCCTTTTCTGCGCCTGAGCGGTGGCTGGGCGGCGGAAACAACGGCAGCAGTCCTTACAGCAAAAGAGGCATCGATACCATGCGAAGGCTGTTTGCCGGCGAATTCGGCGTGTTTGATCCGCCATTGGAAATCGCGAGCCAGGGCGATGTGTTCTGGAAAATCCGGAAGACCGAAAACCTATGGGAGCATATCACGTCACAGTTTTTACTCGGCTGCCGAAGAATAAATTCCGGCTGAAGGAGCGTTTGGATTGAAAAAGCGGCAGGGCATCTGCGGACTATGCTTTCACAGCCCCGGTTGTGGGGTAATTGCGCATTTGGATGAAGAGGAGCGAATTGTTCGCCTAGAGCCTGATCCCGGCGCCCCCATGGGCCGGGTGTTGTGCCCCATAGCCCAGAGTGTTGAAGAAATCGTCTACTCCGAAGAACGGTTGCGGCATCCCCTCAAGAGGGTGGGCCACAAGGGAACATACGAGTTTGAAACAATCAGCTGGGAGGCGGCTTTTGATATCATCGCCGAAAGGCTCCGGGAAATCAAAGAGACATCCGGGCCTGAGGCTGCGGGTTTTTATGCCGGCACGGGTTCATATGAACGAAGCTTCAAGGACACCTTTCAGCTGAAGGGTTCGGAGATCTATCTGGCCTCAAGCATTCTTTTTCCCTATGGCTCGCCCAATACTTTCGGGGTGGGCGCCCCCTGCTACACCTCCCTGGGTGTACTGGCCCCCAAGCTCACCATGGGATGCCTGCATACCGAGATGTACTCTGATGTGGATAACGCCGACCTGATCCTCGTTTGGGGCACCGATCCCTCCACATCCACACCCCCGGCCATGTTTGAACGGCTTAAAGCCGCTGCAGCCGAAGGCGCTGACATTGTTGTGATCGATCCGCGCAAGACCCGGTGTGCCGAACTGGCGGGCAGCCGATGGATTCCGATCCGGCCCGGCTCAGACGGTGCCCTGGCGCTGGGGATGTCCCATGTATTGATCCGAGAGGGGCTATACGATAAGGCATTTGTGAAAAAATGGACGCATGGGTTTGACGATTTTGCTGCCTATGTTCAGGAGTTTCATCCGGAGCGGGTCTCGCACCTGACAGGCATTTCAGAGGAGACCATTGAAGAGCTGGCCAGGCATATCGCCGATGCTGAGGGTGCCACCTATATTATGTATACAGGCCTTGAGTACACCAAAAGCGGGGTCCAGAATATCCGGGCCGTTATGGTGCTCTGGGCCATTGCCGGACAGCTGGATGTGGAAGGCGGCAGATGCTTTCTCGGACCAAACCGGATGTTTGAACTGCCCACCCATAGTCATTTGGCCAGTCCCGGGTGGGAAAAATCCATCGGCAGCAACAAGTTCCCATTATATGCACATTATTGCGGGGGCGAGCCTCACGCCAGTCTCCTGCCCCGGGCCATCATTGATGGGGATCCATACCCGATCCGAGCGCTTCTTGTATTGGGCGCCTCACTGATTACTTCCTGGCCTAACGCCAGACTTTGGCGGCACGCTCTGGAGAAACTCGATTTTTTGGTTACTATGGATCTCAAACTGACAGCGGACGCGGCCTACGCCGATTTAGTCCTGCCTGCGGCGACGGGCTTTGAGCATGCCTCCTACTGTTACTATGGTAATGCCATCCGATACCGGGAACAGTTGATCCGTCCCGTCGGCGAATCCAAGTCCGGCTTTCAGATTTTAACGGAACTGGCTGAACATATGGGATACAGCGACCGGTTCCCCAAACATCCGGATGGGGTCCTGGCAGCGATACTGCATCGGTCGGGCTACACCATGGATGATCTGATGGCGGCAAACAGAAAGACCCTGACGCTTTCCCAGCCGCCTTTAGCCTATCGCAAATGGGAAAAGGGGCTTCTGCGAAAAGACGGTCAGGCCGGATTCGAAACCCCATCGGGCAAATTAGAAATCTTTTCCACCATGCTGTCTGAGTTTGGATACGAAGGGCTGCCCCGGTATGAGGAATCCGATGAAACGCCGTTGCGCAGTCCGGACCTGATGGAGCGCTACCCCCTGATTTTGGGCACCGGCCCGTTTAAGCCGGACATGAAATCATGCCTGCGGGCGGTTCCCAGCTTCATCAAAAGCTATCCCTACCCGGCCCTCCTGATTCATCCGGATGATGCAGCGGCACGAAATATCCGCAGCGGCGACGGGGTGAGCATCAAAACCCCTCGCGGCCAAGTCACCATGCGTGCCGCTGTCACAGACCGGATTCTGCCCGGCTTCGTATACGCCCCTGTAGGCGGTGGCGGCCCCATTGGCACGCAGGAATGGCAGCAGGCCAATATCAACGAGTTGACCGACGACCAACAGTTTGACCCAATATCAGGTTTCCCCGTCTATAAAACCCTTCTCTGCCAGATAAAAAAGAAAAAACGCATCCGAAGGCGTGCCGCCTCGGCGGATCCCACGCTCGGCTGCGGCGGTTAAAAGAAAATGGGGATAGGCATCAGGACACAAAAAGCCCCGGAAATGCTTTGTTTTCCAGGGCTTTTATAATTTATCGGCCTTCGCCGAAATGCTTTGTGGCTCCCCAGCGCGGATTCGAACCACGGACGCGGTGGTTAACAGCCACCTGCTCTGCCTGCTGAGCTACTGGGGAATAGATTTCAAATTAGAATTGATGGCTTCGTAAAAAGTCCAATATCTGTGTTGCGCTGCATTCCTCGGAATTTCACGTACAGCTAAGTACGCTGCATTCCTCGGAATTTGCGCGCCTTGATCTTGAACTTTTTACTTTGCCATCCTAAAATCGACTTTTTACGAGATTGTCAGAATTGTCTTTTAAATTTTTAATTAAGTTTTTGTCAAGAAAAATTTCAGTATCTAATCTAGATTAACCTTTAATCCCAATTCGTCAAGCTGTTCTTTGCTCGCATCGGAGGGCGCGTTTGTCAATAAACAGGAGCCTTTCTGGGTTTTGGGAAACGCGATGACGTCACGGATCGAGGCGCCGTTGGATAACAGGGTAACCAGGCGGTCAAAGCCGAAGGCAATCCCGCCGTGAGGAGGTGCACCAGCCTCCAGCGCGGAAAGAAGGAATCCGAACTTTTCGGTGTATTCAGCCTCATCCATCCCCAAAGCCTCCAGAACCCTGATCTGCAGATCCTTCTGATGTATACGGATACTCCCGCCGCCGATCTCCGATCCGTTTAACACCAGATCGTAGGCGCGCGATCTAACATCTGCCGGATCACTCTCAAGCTTTGCGTCATCGGATTCCACCGGAGATGTAAAGGGATGATGCATGGCCTGATAGCGCTTTTCCGTCTCATCATATTCAAGCATCGGGAAATGGGTAATCCATACGAACTGGTAGGACTTATCATCAATCATACCGAGTTTTCCTGCCAAATGGTTGCGGAGGTGCCCCAACGACTCGTTGACGATTTTGGCCGTATCCGCACCGAAAAAGACCAGATCCCCGGCTTCCATATGCAATCGCTCGGTCATCCGCCGCTGTTCCCCATCCGTAAAGAATTTAGTGATGGGAGACTGCCATTGGTTTTCCCTCACCTTAATATAGGCCAATCCTTTGGCCCGGTAAACCGAAACGAACTCGGTTAACTCATCGATTTCTTTACGGGTAAACGATGCACACCCCTTGGCGTTTAAGGCCTTTACGATGCCGCCCTTTTTGACCGTATCGGCAAAAAGCTTGAACCCCGATTCCCCGACGATATCGGAGACATCGGTCAGCTCCAAACCGAACCGAAGATCCGGCTTGTCCAGGCCATAGCGATCCAGCGCCTCCTGGTAGGTCATCCGGGGAAAGGGCAGCTCCGGCCGCTTCCCCAGTACCGCCTCGAAAATGGCCGCCACCATCCCTTCGGAAATCTGCATCACATCATCCTCTCCCACAAAGGACATCTCCATATCGATCTGGG